>JAEETX010000116.1 GCA_016286665.1 Oscillospiraceae bacterium | reverse complement strand
ACCGGCGTGCCCAGGCCCATCCCATGAGCCATGTGAAGCGGGTCGTCGGCGTGGTCAGCGGCAAGGGCGGCGTGGGCAAGAGCCTCATCACCTCCCTCTCCGCCGTGATGATGAACCGCCGGGGCTACAAGACCGGCATCCTGGATGCGGATATGACCGGCCCCTCCATCCCCCTGGGCTTCGGCATCCATTCCCGGGCGCAGGCCAATTCTTACGGCATCCTTCCCACGGAATCGGCAAAGGGCGTGGGCGTCATGTCCGTGAACCTTTTCCTGGATGAGGAGACGGAACCCGTCATCTGGCGGGGCGCCATCGTGGCCAACACCGTCAAGCAGTTCTGGACCGACGTGGTCTGGGGCGACGTGGACTATCTCTTTGTGGACATGCCTCCCGGAACGGGCGACGTGCCCCTGACCATCTTCCAGTCTCTGCCCGTGGACGGCATCATCGTGGTGGCCTCTCCCCAGGAGCTGGTGGGCATGATCGTCACCAAGGCGGTGCGCATGGCCCAGATGATGGATATCCCCATCCTGGGCATCGTGGAGAACATGTCCTGGTTCCAGTGCGACAAGTGCGGCGAGAAGCACTACATCTACGGCAAGAGCCGCCTGGAGGAGGCCGCCGCGCAGTACGGACTGAAGATCCTGGCCCGGCTGCCCATCCGGCCGGACATCGCGGCTGCGGTGGACGCGGGAAAGATCGAGGACGTCGACTTCCCCGAAATGGAAGAAGTGGCCGCTTCCATCGCGGAAGCGCTGCCCGTGGAAAAAGAGTAAAAAGGCAAAAAGTAAAGGGACTGCTCAATACAGCCCCTTTACTTTTATTATACCCGCTAAGAATAATTCTTTGCTTCTCGGCGGGCCCTATGCAGGCGTATTGTGGGCGTTCCAGTTTACGATCGCGTCACTGATATACTGCGTCAGACTGATTTTTTCCGCCTTTGCGATCTGCGCCGCATCCCGGTGGACGCCTGGAGCGATCCGGACCGTCAGCTTTCCGCTGTATTCCTGCGACGCCTCAACAGGTATGGCAGGCACTGGGATCCCCACTTCCTTTGCCGTTGCGATCCATTCCTGCTCGTTTGTCTCCAGTTCGACAATGGCTTCCTCTGCCGTCTCTCCCTGTCCGACGCAGCCTTTCAGTGCCATGCTTTTCGCCACCCAGAACACATGCTGCTCGACCCTGCTCTGATACACCTGAAACGGATAGAGCATTTCAATCAACCTCCCGATTGCGGATTTCGATTTCCGCGAACAAATCCTTGAGTTCCTTTATATATGCCTCCTGCACATGTTTTCCATGCATTGGGATGGGGATTACCGTTCCGCTGGGTATGTCGACGATCTTCTTTGAATGTTTCCCGCCGGATATGACGCGGCACCCGTATGATTTTGCCAATCGTTCCACATCGTCAAAAGAAATGTCGTTTGGGATGGGCTTTTCATTGAACTTTTCCTTTAGCTTCTCCAGTGTGGACATCACAGCACCCTCTTTATATTCTATGCAGAGGGTAGCATATGTGCCACCAAATGTCAAGAAAACGCGTTTCCCCCATCCGATAAATGAACCTGAGACAAGGGAGGAAAAAGAAGTGGAATTTGCAGCCCTGCTTCGGACGTACCGTCAGGAGCATTTGATGGACTATTACCGGCAGCTCGACAAGGGCGGGAAAGAAAAACTGGAATGGCAGGTGAGCAGCTTTGATTGGTCCCTTCTGGACCTGATTCGGGGGCAATCCGATGCGCATGAGAGAGGCTGTTTCTCTCCGATCTCCGTTTTAACGGCTTCGGAGCTGGAGAAGAATGCCAGCGCCTATGAGACCCAGGGTGTCGAAGCGATCCGGCAGGGAGAGGTCGGAGCGGTGCTTCTGGCAGGCGGACAAGGATCCCGCTTGGGGTATGATGGGCCCAAGGGAACGCTGAACATCGGAAAGACAAAAGACGTTTTCGTGTTTGAATTGATGATAAACGAACTGTCCCGCATCGCTCGGAAATCGGGGACCTTTGTTCATCTGTACATCATGACAAGCGATCTCAACTACAAAAAAACGACGGCATTTTTTGAAAACAAAGACTTTTTCGGTTATCCAGAAGAGTACATACATTTCTTCGTGCAGGAAAACCTTCCGGCGGTAGACCTCTCTGGGAAGCTGCTGATGGCGGAGCGGGATTCCCTTGCTTATTCCCCCAACGGGAATGGCGGCTGGTTTTTATCGCTCGGCAAAAGCGGCTTGCTGGAGCATGTGCATATCCATGGTATCCAATGGCTGAATGTCTTTGCCGTGGACAACGTGCTGCAAAAGGTCGTTGATCCGGTCTTCATCGGCGCGGTTGGTTCCTCCGGTGCTGACTGCGGCACAAAGGTGATCCGAAAGACGGGACCAGAGGAAAAGGTAGGTGTGTTATGTCTGGAAGACGGAGTCCCTTCGATTGTGGAATACTATGATCTCGGAAAGGACATGGCGGAATCGAGAAATGAGGATGGAGAACTGACCTACGGATTCGGCGTCACGCTGAATTACCTTTTCCGTGTGGAAGCGTTGGAACATGTGGATATGAGCAAACTGCCGGTCCATCTGGCGAAAAAGCGGATACCCTTCGCAGCTCCCGATGGAACGAAGATCGTACCGAAAGAAGAAAACGGGTATAAGTTTGAATACCTTGTACTGGACCTGATAAAGCTGATGAAGGATTGTCTCCCCTGCGAAGTGGTCAGAGAGCGGGAATTTGCGCCGATCAAAAACCTCACCGGCGTGGATTCCATCGAGACCGCACAGGCTCTGCTGGAAAAGAACGGCTACAATCTTTGAATCAAACATCCTGCGCTGCGGAAGCCTTCCGCAGCGCGGTTTCTGCATATTTTCCTCGAAACAGCGGAAAAACTCCCCCAATTCTCCGTCATAAGGGGTGAAAGGAGGCGGCGCCATGGAAGACCGGGAGATCGTGGAGCTCTATTGGCAGCGGGACGAACAGGCCATCGAGGAATCGGATAAGAAGTACGGCGGTCTCTGCCGCGGCGTGGCCCTGCGGGTGCTGGAGAGCGCGGAGGACAGCGAGGAGTGCGTCAGCGACACCTGGCTCCGCAGCTGGAACGTCATCCCACCCCAGCGGCCCGCGCTTCTTGGCGCGTTCTTTGCCCGCATCACCCGGAACCTGGCCCTGGACCGCTGGCGCTCCGCCCATGCCGCCAAACGCCTGGGGGGAGAGACGGCCCTGGCCCTGGAGGAGCTGGGGGATTGCGTCAGCGGGGAAAGCCTGGAGGAAGAAGCCGCCCGGCGGGAGCTGGTGCGGGTCCTGAACGACTTCCTCCGCAGCCTGCCGGAGGGGGACCGAAGCCTGTTCCTGCGGCGCTACTGGTCGGTGGAGACCCTGGAAACCCTGGCAAAGCAGGAGGGCATGAGCGTCAGCGCTCTCCACCGCCGGCTGGGCAGGCTCCGCGCCGCCCTGGCGGAGCATCTGCGTAAGGAGGGGATCGAACCATGACGGCATTGGAACTGATGGAAAACCTCGGTGAAGTCGACGAAGAACTGCTTTGGACCGCCCTGCATACAAAAACGCATCGGCGTTATCGCCGCGCCCTGCGCACCGCCCTCATCGCGGCGGCGGTGCTGGTCCTGCTGGCCCTGGCAGCCCTGGCAGCCTCCGAGAGCGGGCTGCTGGAACGCTTCTTCCCCCAAAACTATGATCTGATTTCGGACTACGTCTCCCGCGTGGAGGCGGTGACGGAAAATGACATGCTGCGCCTCACCCTCCACGAGGCGGTGACGGACGGGGTGCGCACCCTGGTGGCCTACACCGTGGAACGTCTGGACGGCGGCGGTATGGCGGGCTGGGAGCCGGAGACGGAGATCACGCCCTATTACATGGGAGGAAGGACCTTTTCCAGCGGCGCCCGCAGCGGCATGACCATCGACGCATCGGAGACGGCAAGGCGCACCTATCTTTGGTGCTGTTCCAGCACGGACGATACGGCGCTGGAAAGCGTGTCCATCCGCCTGCTGGGCCTGAAAAGGACTGCGGGCAGAGAACAGCTTGACGCCGGAAGCCTGACCCTGGAGACTTCGCTGACCGCCTGTCCCGTGCGCATGGCGAAACGGCTGGGCAGCGCGGCGGATGAGGAGCTGGTGGTCTCCGTTCGCCTGTCGCCTCTTTCCCTGCGCATCCTCAGCTATCGGAACCTGGCGGGAATGAAACCGGGAGACGTGGAGAAAAAAGAGGACGTCCGCACCGTGGGCGGGCCTTCGGACCGCCGGGTGGAGCTCCTGTTCCGGGACGGCAGCCGTCAGCATGTCAGCATGCGCCATCAGTCCACGGATTCCAGCGGCGTGGTCGTTCTTATGGGCGACTTCTGGGACCTGCCGGACGTGCGCCGGGTGAAGGCCGTGGTGATCGACGGCAGGGAATACCCGCTGACGAAGGAAACGGCCCCCGCTCCCCGGCAGGGTCTGGGCATGGACGCGCCCTTCCTGGAATCCCAGCGGGCCTGGCTTTACGGGAGCCATGAGGCCGCCCATCCGGATCTGACGGCCTCCGGGGAAGCGGTCACATTGGCCCTGGACGGCATCTGGACAAACGGCTATACCACGGAACTGATGCTGAAGATCGAAGCGCCTCATGAAGAAAACGATTGGGAGCCGGTGAACACCGGAGGAAATCTCACGTTTGACGCGCGGAACCGGCAGGGGGAAGCCCTGGCCGTGGGCGTGCGGGACGGGGGACTGGTGCAGGGCCTCCTGAGCCTCATAGTGGAGTGCTCCGATCAGGCGGCGCAGCTCACCATTGGGGACGGGGACGCGGTGCTTGTGATCCCCCTGGATATGAAAAAGCTGCAAAAGCTGCCCCAGATCGAGCCCAAGGAGGCATCGCCCCGGCAGACGGCCTCGCCGGACGCGGGGGAAAGCTACCGGCAGGCGGTCTATGATGAGCTCTTTGCGGGCGTGACGCCGGACAGTACGGGCTACAGCGCGGATAACGGCGTCTACCGCCTCACCGCCGTGCACCTGTATCTGACAGAGGAGCCGGGGATCGTAAGGCTGCGGGCCTGGATCGAGGCGGCGCGGCTGGACGGGGAGCCCTATGGGATGTGGGAGGAGAGCCGCGCCGGCTTCAGCATCTGCGGCCTGAAGGACGGGAAGGAGGTCGTCCTGAACGGCGGATTGGGTCATGTGGGCGGCGTCAGAGACGGCGTGCGGTACTTCTCCGTGCGCGAGGATTATCGCTACGGCGATTTTGCGCTGGCGGAAGCCCAGGGCGCGGGGGTCCTGCCCGCGGAGGGCCTGGACCTGGATCTGCTGGACCTGGACGGCCTCCGCCTCACCTGGACGCCCCCGGAGGGCGGCCGGATCACCCTGGACCTGCCCATGACGACGGCGTAAGGCGGCCCCGCCGCAGCCTCCCGAAAACACTTGACCCGGCCCGGCAACCTGATATAATGGATGTGATCTATCCCGACGGACGAGGAGGCGATCCCATGGAATACGGTTTTTCCGTTCTGATGTTCTGCTTCGGCGGGCTCCTGCTGCTCTACGCCCTGGCCCTCTGCCGCTCCAAGGACCCGAAGATGATCCCCCGGCATTACAGTGCAAAAATCCTCTATCCCATCCAATACACCCGGTATATCGCCAAGATCGTCGCCATCGTGGCCCTTGCGCCTATTCTCAGCGGCGTCGTGGGCCTTTTCCTGGACAATTGGATTCCCTGCGCGGTGCTGGTGGCGGGCATGGTTGCCGCCATCTGGCTGAGCGTCCGCTATGTCAAATACGAAGACCCCCTGGACCCCGACGGCCCGGACAAATGATCCGGAAATACAGCATGCGCCGCTGCTCCCGTGAGCAGCGGCGCTCAAGCGGCCGACAAAGTATCGACCGCTTGAGGGCAAAATCAGAAACGTATTCTGATTTTGCAAGGATATAACGTGCGGAGGGATTCCCGTCCCCCCGCACAGTTCCCCCATACAGGTCGAACCTCTGCCGATCGGTTAGTCTACAGTCTCTGCGCCGCTGCTCGCAAGAGCAGCGGCGCATGCTTCGTCAGGATCGTCAGACCATCAGCTCCGTCACCAGAGCGGCGAATTCCGCCGGGTCCGGGATGGTGACTCCGGCGTAGAGCAGGGCTTCGTAATACAGCAGCTTCGCGTATCTCTCCGCCTTGGCCGGGTCTCCGGTATAGGCCCGCACCAGGCTCTCGAAAACGGGATGGCCGGGGTTCAGCTCCAGCACCCGCTCCGCCTTGATCTTTTCCCCGCTGCCGGGAATGGAGGCGAAGTATTTCTCCATCTCCAGGGTGATCTCCCCCTGGGTGCCCAGGCAGACCGGCGCACTCTTGAGGCTGCCGGAGAGCTTCACGGCGCTGACGGCGCCGTCCAGCTTCTCCTTGATGAAGTCCAGCATGGCTTCGTTGGCCTTTTCCTGCTCGGCGAGCTTTTCCTTGTCCCCCTCGTCCCCCAGGCCAAGGTCGGAGGCGTTGACGTTTTTCAGCTCCTTCTCCTCATAGGTGCCCAGCATGTTCATGACGAACTCGTCCACCTCGTCCGTGAGGTAGAGGATGGCCCAGCCCTTTTCCCGGATGGGCTCCGCCT
>JAEETX010000032.1 GCA_016286665.1 Oscillospiraceae bacterium | reverse complement strand
AGGCGATCACCAGCGGTAATGCGCGAAGGCCCGGTTGGACTCGGCCATCTTGTGGGTATCCTCGCGCTTCTTGACGGCGGAGCCGGTGTTGTTGGCGGCGTCCATGATCTCGCCTGCAAGGCGCTCCTTCATGGTCTTCTCGCCGCGGTTCCGGCTGTAGTTGGTGAGCCAGCGGAGACCCAGGGTCTGCCGCCGCTCCGGCCGGACTTCCATGGGCACCTGGTAGGTGGAGCCGCCGACACGGCGGGCCTTCACTTCCAGGCTGGGCATGATGTTGTCCAGGGCCGCCGTGAAAACTTCCAGGGGGCTCTTGCCGGTCTTCTCCTCGATGATGCCGAAGGCATCATACACCACCTTCTGCGCCACGCCCTTCTTCCCGTCCAGCATGATGCTGTTGGTCAGCTTGGTCACCAGCACGGAATGGTAGATCGGATCCGGCAGGATTTCTCTTTTGGGAACGTTACCTCTTCTGGGCACTATACTTCCCTCCTTCATAGAAATGATGTCACAGGTACTCGTTAGCAGGGCGTGTCCTCCCTGCTCCCGTTGCGCCCCGGTCGTTCCCTATCCATACATATATATGATAAAGCCGACGGGGCTGAAATGATCGGGTCTTACTTCTTGGGACGCTTGGCGCCGTACTTGCTGCGGCCCTGGCGGCGGTTGTTCACGCCCTGGGTATCCAGAGAGCCGCGGATGATGTGGTAGCGGACGCCGGGCAGGTCCTTGACACGGCCGCCGCGGATCATCACGATGGAATGCTCCTGCAGGTTGTGGCCGATGCCGGGAATATAGGCGGTGACTTCATAGCCGTTGGTGAGGCGCACACGGGCCACCTTACGAAGCGCGGAGTTGGGCTTCTTGGGGGTGGAAGTACGCACCGCGGTGCACACGCCCCGCTTCTGGGGGGAGCTCAGATCGGTCTCCCGGTTCTTCAGGGTGTTCAGGCCCTTCTGCATGGCGGGGGCTGTGGACTTGTAGGCCACCTTTTCCCGGCCCTTGCGGACCAGCTGGTTAAAAGTAGGCATTTAACAGGTTTCCTCCTCTCTTGAAAAATAGTCTATTCAGACAAATCGGGATTATAGCATAATTCTCCCGAAGCGTCAACTAAAATATCCCATCCGGAAACGGACCCTTTTTGTGGTTTCTCACAAAAAGGGTCCGGACCGACGCTCAGATGAAGTCTTCTTCCCGGCTGTCCCCGGCTTCGCTGCGGACCTCCTGCAGGTCGAAGTCGCGGTACATGCTGAGACCGCTGCCGGCGGGGATGAGCTTGCCGATGATGACGTTTTCCTTCAGGCCCACCAGATGGTCCACCTTGCCCTTGATGGCGGCTTCCGTGAGGACCTTGGTGGTCTCCTGGAAGGAGGCGGCGGAGAGGAAGGACTCCGTGGCAAGGGAGGCCTTGGTGATGCCCATGAGCAGCCTGGTGTAGGTGGCGGGGCGCAGGGGCACTTCCCCGGCGGCCTCCAGCTCCTCGTTTTTCCGCCGGATCTCGTTGTTCTTCTCCTTGACCTCCGTCAGCTCCACGGTGGCGCCGGAGAGCAGGTCCGTGTCCCCCGCTTCCTCGATCCGGGCCTTGCGCATCAGCTGGCGGACGATGACCTCGATATGCTTGTCGTTGATATCCACGCCCTGCTGCCGGTAGACCTTCTGGACCTCCTGGGTCAGATAGAGGTGGGCGGCGTCCAGTCCCAGCACCCGCAGCACGTCGTGGGGGCTGTACTGCCCGTCGGTCAGCTTGTCGCCCTTGGCGACGGTGTCCCCGTCCTTGACGCGGATGCCGGTGTTGGGCAGGAGCACGGTCCAGCGTTCGCCGGAGGCGGAGACCGTGTCGCTCCCCTCGCTGAGGCCGGTGATGGAGAGGTTGATCATGTTGGCCTTCTTGGCGTCCTCGATGCTGACCACGCCGCTGATCTCCGCCAGGGTGGTCATCTTCTTGGGCTTGCGGGCCTCGAACAGTTCCTCGACACGGGGCAGGCCCTGGGTGATGTCGTCGCCGGCGACGCCGCCGGTGTGGAAGGTACGCATGGTCAGCTGGGTGCCGGGCTCGCCGATGGACTGGGCGGCGATGACGCCGACGGCCTCGCCCGCGCTCACCGGGTCGCCGGTGGCCAGGTTCATGCCGTAGCAGCGGGAGCAGACGCCCCGCCGGGCCTCGCAGTCCAGCACGCTGCGGATGCGCACGGCCACGATCTTGTGCTTCATGAACACCTTGGCGTCGTCGCTCATGAGCATGCGGTCCCGGGTGAAGGGGCCCTTCTCGTCGCAGAGCGTTTCGCCGGTGGCGGGGTCGATGATGTCGTAGACCGGGAAGCGGCCGTGGATGGAATCGCCGAAGGAGCGCACGATGCCGGAGGTATCCTCCTCGAAGGGCAGGGGCATCTCATTGTCGGGATTCTTCCAGATGCAGCTCTCCCCCTTCAGGAAGTGCTCGTCCTTCATGATCCGGTCGAAGTCGACGAAATAGTCCTTGGTCAGGGCATAGGCCCAGGTGCCGTCGCGGGTGCCGCAGTCCTCCTCCCGGATGATGACGTCCTGGCTCACGTCCACGAGACGGCGGGTCAGGTAGCCGGAGTCGGCGGTACGCAGGGCGGTGTCGGCCAGGCCCTTGCGGGCGCCGCGGGAAGAAGTGAAGTATTCCAGAACGCTGAGGCCCTCGCGGTAGTTGGCCTTGATGGGGATCTCGATGGTCTTGCCGGCGGTGTTGGCGATCAGGCCGCGCATGCCGGCCAGCTGCCGGATCTGGTTCATGCTGCCGCGGGCGCCGGAGTCGGACATCATATAGATGGGGTTGAAGTGGTCCAGGGAGCTCTCCAGGGCGGCGGTGACGGCGCTGGTGGTCTTATCCCACTCGGAGATGACCAGCCGCGCCCGCTCGTCGTTGGTGATGAAGCCGCGCTTGTACTGCTTCTCGATGCCGACGACCTTGTCCTCCGTCTCCTTGATGAGGATCTTCTTCTTTTCGGGGACGGTCATGTCGGAGATGGAGATGGTGATAGCGCCCAGGGTGGCGTATTTGAAGCCCATGGCCTTGATGGCGTCCAGCACCTCGGTAGAGCGGGTGAAGCCGTGGCGGGCGATGCACCGGTCCACGATGCTGCTCAGCTTCTTTTTGTCCACCTTGAAGTCGATCTCATAGTCGAAGTATTTCTCCGGGTCGGAGCGGTCCACGAAGCCCAGGTCCTGGGGGATGGGCCCGTTGTAGATGATCCGGCCCACGGTGGTGCGCACGGTCTTGTGCTGCATGACCCCGTCCTTCTCCTTGAAGACCCGGACGTGGATGGGGGTATGCATGCCCACGAGGCCGTTTTCATAGGCCATCATGGCCTCGTCCTCGGAGCTGAAATAGTCCCTGCGGGTATATTCGATGGGCTTCTGCCCTTCCTCCAGCTTCGCGTTCAGCGCCTCCACCAGGTCCAGGGGCGCGCACTTGCCCACGGCCATTTCCGTGTAGAAGCAGTCGCCCATGGAGGTGATGCTGACCTCCTCCCGCTCGTAGGTCAGGTAGTAGGCACCCATGATCATGTCCTGGGTGGGCACGGTGACGGGGTGGCCGTCCTGGGGACGGAGCAGGTTGTTGGCGGAGAGCATGAGGATGCGCGCCTCCGCCTGGGCTTCCGCGGACAGGGGGACGTGGATGGCCATCTGGTCGCCGTCGAAGTCGGCGTTGTAGGCGGTGCAGACCAGGGGATGCAGCTTCAGGGCGCGGCCCTCCACCAGGATGGGCTCGAAGGCCTGGATGCCCAGACGGTGCAGCGTGGGGGCGCGGTTGAGGAGCACGGGATGCTCCTTGATGACGTCGTCCAGGGCGTCCCACACCTCGGTCTTGCCCTTGTCCACCATCTTCTTGGCGCTCTTGATATTGTTGGCGACGGCGTCCTCCACCAGCTTCTTCATGACGAAGGGGCGGAACAGCTCGATGGCCATTTCCTTGGGCACGCCGCACTGATAGAGTTTCAGGTCGGGGCCGACGACGATGACGCTTCGGCCGGAATAGTCCACGCGCTTGCCCAGCAGGTTCTGGCGGAAGCGGCCCTGCTTGCCCTTGAGCATGTCGCTGAGGGATTTCAGCACGCGGCTGTTGACGCCGGTGACGGCCCGGCCGCGGCGGCCGTTGTCGATGAGGGCGTCCACCGCCTCCTGGAGCATGCGCTTCTCATTGCGCACGATGATATCCGGCGCGTTGAGCTGGATGAGCTTTTTCAGGCGGTTGTTGCGGTTGATGACCCGGCGGTACAGGTCGTTCAGGTCGCTGGTGGCGAATCTTCCTCCGTCCAGCTGGACCATGGGGCGGATATCCGGGGGGATGACGGGCAGCACGTCCAGGATCATCCACTCGGGACGGTTGCCGCTCTGGCGGAAGGCCTCCACCACCTCCAGGCGCTTGACGATCTTGGCCTTTTTCTGGCCGGAAGCGTCCTTCAGCTCGGCCCGGAGCTCGGCGGACAGCTGCTCGCAGTCGATCTGGCTCAGCAGCTCCTTGACGGCCTCGGCCCCCATGCCGGCCTTGAAGTCGTCCTCATACTTCTCCCGCAGGTCCCGGTATTCCCGCTCGTTGAGAATTTGATTCTTGCTGAGGCCCGTGTAGGCGGGGCCGGGATCGATGACCACGTAGCAGGCGAAGTACAAAAGCTTCTCCAGCACGCGGGGGGAGATATCCAGGATCAGGCCCATGCGGGAGGGGATGCCCTTGAAATACCAGATATGGCTCACGGGGGCGGCCAGCTCGATATGGCCCATGCGCTCCCGGCGCACCTTGGCGCGGGTGACCTCCACGCCGCAGCGGTCGCAGATCTTGCCCTTATAGCGAATTTTCTTATATTTACCGCAGTGGCACTCCCAGTCCTTGGTGGGCCCGAAGATGCGTTCGCAGAACAGGCCGTCCCGTTCGGGCTTGAGGGTGCGGTAGTTGATGGTCTCCGGCTTCTTCACCTCGCCGTGAGACCACTGACGGATGATCTCCGGGGATGCGATGCCGATCTTGATGGCGTCAAATGTCGTGCTGCTCATTTATTCGCCCTCCTCATCCGCCGCGTCGGGCCCGTCGAAATCGGGCTCCTCCGCGTCGCTGGTATAATCGTCGTCATAATCGTCGAATTCCACTTCGCCGCCGTCGGGTTCTTCCACGTCCTCGATGGAGTAGCCGCTGCTGAGGATTTCGTCGTCGTCGGAGCGGTAGTCCTCCACGTCGCGGAAGCGGAAATCTTCCTCGTCGTCGTCGTTCTTGAGCTCGATCTCCTCGCCCGCCTCGTCCAGCACCCGAACGTCCAGGCAGAGGCTCTGCAGCTCCTTCACCAGCACCTTGAAGGCCTCGGGCACGCCGGGGTTGGGCACGTTCTGGCCCTTCACGATGGCCTCGTAGGTGCGCACGCGGCCCGTCACGTCGTCGGACTTCACGGTGAGAATTTCCTGCAGGGTGTAGGCCGCGCCGTAGGCCTCCAGGGCCCAGACCTCCATTTCGCCGAAGCGCTGGCCGCCGAACTGGGCCTTGCCGCCCAGGGGCTGCTGGGTGACCAGGCTGTAGGGGCCGGTGGAGCGGGCGTGAATCTTGTCGTCCACCAGGTGGTGCAGCTTGAGGAAGTAGACGTAGCCCACGGTGACGGGGTTATCGAAGGGCAGGCCCGTGCGCCCGTCGTAGAGGACGCTCTTGCCGTCCCGCCGGAGCCCGGAGCCCTCCAGCAGGTCCATGATCTCCGTCTCGTTGGCGCCGTTGAAGATGGGGGTCGCCACCTTCCAGCCCAGCTGGTGGGCGGCATAGCCCAGGTGGACCTCCAGCACCTGCCCGATGTTCATACGGGAGGGGACGCCCAGGGGGTTCAGCACGATATCCAGTGGCGTGCCGTCGGGCAGATAGGGCATATCCTCCCGGGGCAGGATGCGGCTGACGACGCCCTTGTTGCCGTGGCGGCCGGCCATCTTGTCGCCCACGCTGATCTTGCGCTTCTGGGCGATGTAGCAGCGGACCACCATGTTCACGCCGGGGCTCAGCTCGTCGCCCTGCTCCCGGGTGAAGACCTTGACGTCCACCACGATGCCGCTCTCGCCGTGGGGCACCTTCATGCTGGTGTCGCGCACTTCCCGCGCCTTTTCGCCGAAGATGGCCCGCAGGAGGCGCTCCTCGGCGGTGAGGTCGGTCTCGCCCTTGGGGGTGACCTTGCCCACCAGGATATCCCCCGCGTGGACCTCGGCGCCCACGGTGATGATGCCCCGCTCGTCCAGGTATTTCAGGGCGTCCTCGCCCACGCCGGGAATGTCGCGGGTGATCTCCTCGGGACCCAGCTTGGTGTCGCGGGAGTCGATCTCATGCTCCTCGATATGGATGGAGGTGAACACGTCGTCCTGCACCAGGCGCTCGTTGAGCAGCACGGCGTCCTCGTAGTTGTAGCCCTCCCAGGACATGAAGCCCACCAGGATGTTCTTGCCCAGGCTGATCTCGCCCTGGCTGGTGGCGGGCCCGTCCGCCAGGACGGTGTCCGGGGTGACCCGCTCGCCCACCGTCACCACGGGCCGCTGGTTGGAGCAGGTGCCCTGGTTGGAGCGGGCGAATTTCCGCATTTTATAGGTCGTCAGCTCGCCCTCGTCGTAGCGGACGCGCACTTCGTCGGCGCTGACGTAGGTCACGATGCCGTTGCCCTCGGACATGACCACCACGCCGGAGTCCACGGCGCACTTATGCTCGATGCCGGTGGCCACGATGGGGGCTTCCGTCACCATCAGGGGCACCGCCTGGCGCTGCATGTTGGCGCCCATGAGGGCGCGGTTGGCGTCGTCGTTCTCCAGGAAGGGGATCATGGCGGAGGCCACGGAGACCATGATGCGGGGGCTGATGTCGATGAAATCCACCCGCTCCCGTTCCACCTCGATGATCTCGTCCCGGTGGCGGCAGGTGACGCGCTTGTTCAGCAGGCAGCCATTCTCGTCCAGGGGCTCGGTGGCCTGGGCGACGATATATTCATCCTCCACGTCGGCGGTCATATACCGCACCTCGTCCGTCACCCGGCAGGTGCCCTTTTCCACCTTGCGGAAGGGGGCCACCAGGAAGCCGTATTCGTTGACGCGGGCATAGGAGGCCAGGTAGGAGATCAGGCCGATGTTGGGACCTTCGGGGGTCTCGATGGGGCACATGCGGCCGTAGTGGCTGTAGTGCACGTCACGCACGTCGAAGTTGGCGCGCTCCCGGCTCAGGCCGCCGGGGCCCAGGGCGGACATACGGCGCTTGTGGGTCAGCTCCGCCAGGGGGTTCGTTTGATCCATGAACTGGCTCAGGGGGCTGGAGCCGAAGAATTCCTTGATGGCCGCGGTGACGGGCCGGATGTTGATCAGGCTCTGGGGGGTGACGATGTCCAGGTCCTGCAGGGTCATGCGCTCGCGGATGACCCGCTCCATACGGCTGAAGCCCACGCGGAACTGGTTCTGCAGCAGCTCGCCCACGCTGCGCATGCGCCGGTTGCCCAGATGGTCGATGTCGTCGATGTCGCCGATGCCGTGGGCCAGGCAGTTGAGGTAGTTGACGCTGGCCAGGATGTCGTCGGGGATGATGTGCTTGGGGGCCAGGTCGTCGGCGCGCTCCCGCAGCACCTCCTCCAGCTCCTCCCCTTCATACCGGTCCATGATCTCCCGGAGGATGATGAGGCGGACCTTCTCCTTGAAGAGGGTCTTCACTTCGTCGCTGCAGCCGGGCAGGAAGTCCTCGATGCGGACCATGCCGTTATCGAAGACCTTCACTTCCTTCCCCGCGTGATCCCGCAGCCACACCTCGCCCAGGCCGCTGTTCTGGATGGCCTCGGCCTTCTCCAGGCTCAGGGTCTCCTCCGCGTCGGCCAGGATTTCGCCGGTGCGGGGGTCCACCGCCGGGCGGGCCAGGACCTGGCCCGCGATGCGCTTGCCAAGGGCCATCTTTTTGTTGAACTTATAGCGGCCCACGTTGCCCAGGTCATAGCGGCGCGGGTCGAAGAACAGGTTCATCAGCAGGGTCTCGGAGGATTCCACCGTGGGGGGATCGCCGGGGCGCAGCCGCTTGTAGATTTCCAGCAGGGCTTCTTCCCGGTTCTTGCAGGTATCCCGCTCCAGGGTGGCGGTGAGGCGCTCGTCCTCGCCGAAGATCTCCTTCAGCTGCTCCGCCGTGGAGGAGCCGCCGGCGGCGCTGAGGATGGCGCTGTGGCTCCAGGGCTTATCCTCCCAGGTGGCGCCGATGGCCTTCAGCAGCCAGGTCACGGGGATCTTGCGGTTCTTGTCGATGCGGACGAAAAACGTGTCCTGCGTGTCGGTCTCATATTCCAGCCAGGCGCCCCGGTAGGGGATGGAGGTGGCGCTGTAGACCGTGGTCAGGGTCTTGTCCGTCTTCTTGTCGTAGTACATGCCGGGGCTGCGGATGATCTGGGAGACGATGACGCGCTCGGCCCCGTTGATGACAAAGGTGCCGCCGGGGGTCATGATGGGGAAATCCCCCATGAAAATCTCCTGCTCCTTGATCTCCTCCGTCTCCTTGTTGCGGAGCCGGACCCGCACCTTCAGCGGGGCGGCGTAGGTGGCGTCCCGCGCCTGGCATTCCTCGATGGAATACTTGGGGCTGTCCGTCATGGCGTAGTCGATGAAGGTCAGCTCCAGATTGCCGGAATAGTCCGCGATGGCGGCCACATCCCGGAAGACCTCCCGGAGACCGGTGTCCAGAAACCACTGATAGGATTTCTTCTGGATCTCCAGCAGGTTGGGCATATCCTCGATCTCGTCCATTTTGGCAAAGCTCTTGCGAAGGGTCTTGCCGTACATCATGTCCCTGACCATGCTGTTCACGTCAACACTCATCTTGGCTGTCACACTCCTGTACTCATGGTTTTTGGGAAATCCGCCGCGAATTGATACGCGCGGGGCAGTTGTTTCTTTGTATCCTCTGGACTTGACTTTTTTTATTGCTGTGGTAAACTGTAACTGTAATAGGTGAAGCTTCGCCTGTCGCAAATCGGCAGTGAAAGCAAGTTATTATACTGAGGCTTGCCGGAAATGTCAACCATTATTTTCATATTTCCGCGTTTATGACCCCGCTGTTTTTTCGGCGGCTCCGCGCCGCCGCAGAAAAGGCGGCTTTTTTATTATCCATCATCCTCGGTCGGAGGCGACGAGCATTGAAACGTGACCTTGCGCTGCCCCTGGGCGCTTCCGCGCTGTTCTGGGCGGCGGCATCCGCCCTGCTGGCCCGGCTGCCGGGCTTCGGCGTCCCCGGCGCCCTGATCGCCGGGCTGCTGGTGTCCCTGGCCCTGGGGCTGTGCCTGCGCGCCCTGAAGCTGGAGGGAAGGCTGCTGGCCCTCTGCGCCGTGCTGGCGGCCCTGGCGCTGCTGGGGCGCTTTCTCTGCTTCGGGCGGGAGACCTCGGATTTCACGGATTTCCTTCTGCCCTGGTCCCGGCGGCTGCGTGAGCTGGGCGGGCTTCCCGGCCTGGGAGAGGAGATCGGCAACTACAACGTGCCCTACATGGTGCTCCTGGCCCTGTTCACCTATCTGCCCATCCCGGCGCTCTACCTTATTAAATTATCCGGCACGTTTTTCGATCTGCTCCTGGCCCTGACGCTGGGGCTGACGGTATGTACCCTCGGCGGCAGCCGGACGCGGGCCGGCGTCTGCTTCGTCCTGACCCTCCTGCTCCCCACGGTGTTCCTCAACAGCGCCTCCTGGGGCCAGTGCGACAGCCTCTATGTCTCCCTGGCGCTCCTGGGCCTCTGGCTCTGCCTGGCTTCCAGGCCCGGCTGGGGCATGGCGGCCTTCGGCCTGAGCTTCGCCTTCAAGCTCCAGGCGGTCTTTCTCCTGCCCATCCTCTTTCCCCTGCTTCTGGCGGGAAAGGTGAAGTGGTTCCACCTGCCCGTTTTCCCGGCGGTCTATGTGCTGGCGGTCTCCCCCGCCGTCCTGGCGGGGCGGAAACTCACGGAGGTGCTGCTCTTTTATGTGAGCACCGCCGCCACCGCGGGCAGCGGCCTCAACTACAATTCCCCCTCCATGTATTCCCTTCTGTACTTCTACCGCCTGGCGGACACCCGGGGGGCCGCCCGCGCCGGCATCCTGGCGGCGGCGCTCCTGTGCCTGGCGGTATGCCTCCTGTTCCTCCTGCGGCGGAAGCGGATCACGGACAAAAGCATCCTCTATGCTTCCCTCCTGCTGTGCTGCGGCATCCCGCTGCTGCTGCCCCACATGCATGAACGCTACTTCTTTTTCTGCGACGTGCTGACCCTGTGCCTCAGCTGCCTGCTGCCCGCGGCGGCTCCGACGGTAGTGCTGAGTCAGTTCGCCTCTCTCCTGGGCTACCACGCCTATTACTATCTCCGCTACCTGCTGCCCATGCGCTTCGGCTTTTACGGCCTGGTGCTGACGGCCCTGCTGGCCGCGTTCCTCCTGACTTTCGAGCTGTTCCGGCCGGACACGGAGACGCGCCAGGCCCTTTCCGGCGGGTATGAAAACCCGCAGAGGTAACCGAAATGGCTGAGACGAAACCCCGTTACCCCGAGATCGACGCCCTGAAGGGGCTCGCCATGTTCCTGGTGATCCTGGGTCACGCCGTCATCTGGTTCCCGGTGAACCTGCACGCGGACCCGGTCTGCCTGAAGATTTTCCAGCTGGCTAGCAGCGTCCACATCCATCTGTTCTTTTTCCTCTCCGGCCTCCTGTTCAGCTATAACGGCCGCTACGGCCTCTGGCTGGGGAAAAAGGCGCTGCGCCTGGGCGTCCCCTTCCTGATCTTCAACCTCCTGGACATGCTGCCCCGGGCGCTCCTCACGGCCTTTTTCCGCCGCCCCCGTCCCCTTTCGGAATCCCTGCTCAGTCTCGTGCTCAACGGCGGCGAACTCTGGTTCCTGCGGGCGCTGCTGATCTTCTATGCCCTTTTCGTCCCCCTCGCCCTCCTGCAGAAGCGGAGCATTCTGTGGAAGATCATGGTGGAGGCCGCGCTTATCTTCCTGGCCGTCTATCCCTGGCGGAAGCCTCCGTGGTATGCGGACCTGGACCTGGACCGGCTGCGCCTCTGCCTTCTGTTTTTCAACACGGGCTGCCTTTTCCGGAAGCCCTATCCCGCCCTCCGGGCCCGGCTGCAGGCCGTCCCCCTGCCGCCGAAGCTGATCGCCGCCCTGGCGCTCGCGGCGATCTGGGTCTTCTCCGTATTCCGCATCCGGCTTCCCGGCTGGCAGGCCTGGGCGCTGGTGATCGTCAACGCTCTCGTCGCCATCGCCGCCTTTTGGCTGCTGACCTGCTGGAAGCCCTTCCTGCGCTTCTTCGAGCGCTTCGGGCCCTGGACGCTGCAGCTCTATCTGCTCAACAGCTGGACCATGGGCGCTTCCCGCTACGTCGTCTGCACCCTTCTGGGCGTCACCGCCCCGGCGGTCATCCTCGTCTGCAACATGGCCGTGGATTTCTTCCTGTCCTATCTGCTCATCAAATACGTCCTCTCCCGCTTCCGCGTTCTGCGCTTTGCCATGGGCGTCACCGCGCCTCCGCCGCCGCCCCTGCGGGCAAAATCCGCGCCGCCTGACGGCTGAGAAACCGCAGCGGAATCTTCCCTCTCTGTGATTGCAGAGAGGGTTTTTTTATGCTATACTGTTATTTAGCGGTCATTTGCGGCTGCCGAACAGGAGGAGAGAAAAAATGATCCAGGTCCGGGACCAGAGAATCGACGAATCCGTTTTCATGAAGCTGCATGAAAAGGAGATATCCGCTTGGCCCACAGGTCGGGACATCGACCTGGACGAGGCGGTGGAATACCAGAAATCCCTGCCGGAGGACAAGAGCTTCTGGCGCAGGCTGGCGAAATACAAGGCCGAGGGCAAGACCGGCCTCTATCCCCGCTCCGGCGTGCCGGTGGTGGAGGAGGAGATCAAGCTGCTGCAGAGCCTCAACAGCGTGGGGGTGGAGCTGTTCCCCTTCACCACCGACTCCTACACCCGCAACCGCCAGTTTGAAAAGGCGCAGTTCGGCCTGGAGGAGAGCATCCGCACCGGCAAGAACAAGCTCAACGGCTACCCCATCATCAACCACGGGGTGAAGGTGAACCGCCGGGTGGTGGAATCCTGCCGGGGCGCCTTCGACCCCCGCAGCAGCTACGGGGCCAATTCCTTCGTGGCGGAGATGGCCTTCGCCTCCGGCATGACCAGCATGCCCAACAGCTTCTTCGGCTGGATCGCGGGCTATGACAAGACCGTGACGCCGGAGGCCTGCATCGAGACGGCGCAGTATCTGGGCCGGCTCATGGGCTGGTATGCGGACCGGGGGGTCATCCTCTCCTCCGCCTGCCACGGCTGGCTGCCCAATGGGGTGGTGCCCATGTATATGAACATGGCCACCCAGATCATCGAAAGTCTGGTGACCACGGGCCAGGGCGGAAGGGCCATCATCCCCCTGACCAACATGCAGGGGAATTTCTCCCAGGACCTGAGCGACATCCGGGCCAGCGAGATCCTCTTCCCCAAATACTTTGAAAAGCTGGGCAGGAAGGACGCCTTCATCCCCGGCATCATCGGCAACCAGTCCTCCCTGTTCCCCTTCCCCCAGGACGTGGGCATGGCCTACGGCTATATCAACTACACCGCCATGCTGGCCGCCGTGGCCGGGCTCCCGGCATGCAGCGTCAAGACGGTGGACGAGGCCAGCGGCGTTCCCTCCATCCAGAGCCATATGGAGACCTACCGCAGCGCCAACTGGCTTTTCAGCGTCATGCGGGCCCAGAATTGGGAGGTCAACAAAGACGAGGTGGCCCTGGAGACGGAGATGACCGTGAAGGCCGTCAGCGCCATCGTGGACAAGGTGCTGGAGCTGGGCGACGGGGATATCTGCGTGGGCACCGTGAAGGCCATCGAGGCCGGCGTGCTGGACTCTCCCTTCTCCATCAACTACCATCCCCGGGACCTCTGCCTGGGGGCCAGGGACCTGCATGGGGCCTGCCGCTATCTGGATTTCGGCAACATCCCCGTGCCGGAGGACGTGAAGGAATACCACCGGGAAAAGCTCCATGAGCGGGAACTGGCGGAGGGCAGCAAGCTGGGCTTCAACACCTCCATCGCCGACTTCTGGTGCCTGAGCCGGGGGAAGATCACCGGCGTCACGGAGGTCAGCCCCTATGAGGCGGAGGCGATGTCCTTCAAGCCGGAGATCGAGGCGAAGCACCCCACGGTCATCACCGGCACCGTGGGCGTGGACAGCCACGTCATCGGCACCAAGATCGTCAGCCGCGTCCTGGGGCAGTACGGCTTCAAGGTAGTGGCCCTGGGTGCGCAGACCAGCGTGGAGGACTTCATCAAGGCCGCCCAGGAGACCGACGCCTGCGCCATGCTCATTTCCAGCCTCTACGGCATGGCGGAGATGGACTGCCTGGGCTTCCGGGACAAGTGCGTCGAGGCGGGCGTCGGGGATATCCTGCTGTATATCGGCGGCATCCTGGGCGTGGGCGTCCGGGATTTCAAGGAGGATGAAGCCCGGTTCAAGGACCCGAAGATCGGCTTCGACCGGGTCTATCCCCCGGAGACGGATGTGGAAAGGGACATCGTGGACCTCTGCAAGGACCTGAAAGCGAAAGGACTTCTGTAATTTGTCCGACAAACGGATCTTTATCGACTTCGGAAGCACCTTCACCAAGGTGGTGGCCTTCGACCTGGAGCGGGAGACCCTCCTGGGCCGGGTCCAGGCCCCCAGCACCGTGGATACGGATGTGAACCTGGGCCTGGACCGGGCGCTTCATGCGCTGCGGCAGCGCGTGGCGGTGGAGGAAAAGGATATTGCTTCCGCCCTGGCCTGCTCCAGCGCCGCCGGCGGGCTGCGCATGGCCTGCATCGGCCTGGTGCCGGAATACACCACGGAGGCGGGGCGGCTGGCGGCCCTGGGGGCCGGGGCCAAGGTGGTGGGCGCTTTCTCCTACGAAATGACGCGAAGCGAGCTGCGCGCCCTGGAAGCCCTGGAGGCGGACATCGTCCTCCTCACCGGGGGCACCGACGGGGGCAACAAGCGCACCATCCTCCATAACGCTTCTCTGCTGGCCGCCTCGGAGCGCATCCGCAACATCATCGTGGCAGGCAACAAATCCGCCGGGGACGAGCTGCGGGATATTTTCGCCGGCAGCGGCCGGAACGTGGTCTTCACGGAAAACGTCATGCCGGAATTCGGCAGGCTGAACATCGAGCCGGTGAACGCCGTGATCCGGGAGATGTTCATCAGCCGGATCACGGAGGCGAAGGGCGTGGACAAGGCCCGGCAGCGCATCGGCGACGTGGTGATGCCCACCCCCTCGGCGGTGCTGGCCGGCGCGAAGGTGCTGGCCGACGGCACCTATGGGGAAGCGGGCCTGGGTCCCCTGATGGTGGTGGACGTGGGCGGCGCCACCACGGACGTTTACAGCGTGGCGGAGGGCGTCCCCCGGAAGGCGGGCGTCAGCTACGTTGGCCTGCCGGAGCCCTATGCCAAGCGCAGCGTGGAGGGCGACCTGGGCCTCTTTCACAATCTGGACACCCTCATGGCCCTGGCCGCGGAGGAGCACCTGGAATTCCAGGGGGGCGAGAGCCGGGAGGAGGTGCTTTCCGGCCTGCGAAGGGTGCTGGGCGTCCCCGCCGGGGACAGTCAGACCAGGGACCAGCTGCTGCTGAGCCGCCTGGCCGTGAAGACCGCGGCGGACCGGCACGTGGGGCGGCTGGAATGCCGCATGACCATGAACGGCGAAACCTGGTTTCAGCGGGGCAAGGACCTGACGGAGCTGAAAACCGTGCTGGGCGCGGGAGGGCCCCTGGCCTTCAGCGCGGACCCCCTGTATGTGCTCCGGGGCGCGGCGGACAGTCCGGACCCCGCCGTCCTCAAGCCGAAAGCGCCCCGCTTCCTCCTGGACAGGCGCTACATCCTCTTTGCCGTGGGGCTCCTGAGCCTGACGGAGCCGGAAAAGGCGCTGCGGATCTTCAAAAAATACGTCGCGGAGCTCGCTCCGGCAGAATAAAATCGAGGCTCGACCATGACGGTCGAGCCTCGTTACATTCATCGGCGCTTACTTTGTGAAGCGGAATGCGAAGGTCTTGCTCACGGGATAATCCGGGTCGGCGGCGGCAATGGTGTCCGTGTACTGCTGGCTCGCCTTGAGGTTCTTGGCAATGAGCCGGTCGTAGCGCTCGCCGCTCTCCAGGAGATAGGTGATATAATACTTGCCGTCGCTGTAGACGGTATTCACCGTGCCGGCCTCCGCGCCGCTGAACACGAACTCCTCCACCGCCTGTTCGGCGAGCTGCCCCATGACCACGTTCTCATGGAGGCCGCCGGCACGGTTTTCGCCGGAGGTGTCGTACTGATCCGCAAGGGCCGCGAAGTTATCCTCCGTGGGGTCCTCGTTGTAGGCGGCCAGGATATCGTCCACGGTCTTCTGGGCGGCCGCCCGGGTGACGTCGGTGATCTCACCCAGCTGCTCGTCGTTTTCCACGTTGATGGTGATGCCGCGGAAATTGGCGATGTTATAGGAATTGTCGTTGCGCTCCAGGAACAGGAGCACGTAATAGCCGGTGCTGAACTCGATGACGGTGGTATCCCCCTCCTGCCGGGCAGGGTCCGTCAGCCAGGCGCGCCATTCGGTGTTGGAGATGCCCGTGGGAGACGTGAGGCGGCGCAGGCAGGCGTCCTCCTTCTCATAGTCGGCCTTCTGATCCTCCGGCGCGAAGCGGTAGACCGCGTCGGCAAAGGCGGCCTTGTCCCGGGCGGAGGCGATCTCATTGGCGGTATCCTTCGCCTGGGCCTTGGCGGTCTCGGCGTCGATCCCGGCCTCCTCGTCCGCCTGGGCGTTCACCGTATAGGTCATGAAGCTGACCAGGTCGTAATCGTTGCAGACGGAGTCATAGTATTCGTCCAGCTCCGCCTCGGTGTAGGAATCCATCCACTTTTCATTGAGATACTGGCTGTAGTAGCTGGCCCGATAGGTCTTTTCCAGCAGATCGCGCAGGCGCTTCTCCGTCACGCCCTTGCCGTACAGCGCGCGGATATAGGCCCGGTAGTCGCTGTAGTTGTTGCTGGCGGCGGCGGACTTGAGGGATTCGATGTGGCTGCTGATCTCCTGCCGCTGGGCGGAAGACAGCTCCCAGCCCTCCTTGTCGGCCATGTCGTTGAGGATGGTCATCTGCTTCAGGCTGTCGATGGCCTGACCCTCGAAATAATCCGCCCAGGTCTGATCCTCGCTGTACTGCTGCTTGTCCAGGGGCTGGGTGGTATCCAGGAACATGGAGGCATAGCTGCCGTAGGTGTTGGAAAGATTGGTATAAGTGTTGTAATACGTGTTATAGTATTCGTAGTTGAAATCGGAGGCGGTATAGCCGGCATGGCCGATCTTCAGCGCGTTCACGCCGGTGTAGAACAGATTGGAGTTGAAGATCAGGCCCAGGACCAGCAGCACGACCACCACGGCGACGACGATGCCGGTGATGAGCTTTTTGCGCTTTTTGGTCTTGAAGGTCTCCTTGGCGCGGACCTGGCGCTTTTCCGTTCCGTCGCTCCGCTCCTCAAAGCGTTTCTTTTTCTCTCTGGAAGCACTCATTGGTTCATCCATCCCTTTTTCAGTTTGCTTATGATGATAGCTGAACTATTATAAGCATTACGCCCGCTGATTGCAAGCATAATCCGTCTGTTTTTGGAATCTTCCCCTCCTTCTTCCCCTGTCGAGGGCAAAGGAGCGTCTCCGGCGCTTGTTTTTTGCAGCTTCCTATGATATAGTATGATATTGTAAGTTACTGTCAGGGAAAGGATCGGCCATGGCAAAGCGAATGCTTGTCGTCCGCAATCCGAAAGCGGGCAGCTTTCTCAGCCAAAACCTGTTTCTGGAAGCGGCGGGCGTCATTTTCAAGAACGAGGACTTCAACGTCTATGTCTACACCACCACCGGCCGGGGGGACGCGACCCGCATCGCCCAGGAGGAAGGCCCGGGGGTGGACCGCATCGTGGCCTTCGGCGGGGACGGGACGCTCAGCGAGGTCATCAACGGGGTCATGCGCCTGCCCGCCAAGGACCGGCCGGTGCTGGGCTATATCCCCGCCGGGACTACCAACGATTTCGCCTCCGGCGTGGGCCTCAGCCGCAATATCGTCAAGGCGGCGGAGACGGTGCTCAGCGGCATCCCCACGCCCCTGGACGTGGGCCAGTTCGGGCACGATCGCTATTTTTCCTATGTGGCCTCCTTCGGCACCTTCACCAAGGCCAGCTACTCCGCCCCCCAGGACATGAAAAACGCCCTGGGCTACGCCGCCTATCTGCTGGAGGGGCTGCGCAGCCTGGCGGATATCCGCAGCATCCCCCTGACCGTCACGGCGGACGGGAAAATCTATGAGGACGAATTCATTTTCGGCGCCGTCTCCAACGCCATGAGCGTGGGCGGCGTGATGAAATACAATTACGAGCAGGTGAATCTCAGCGACGGGCTGTTCGAGGTGCTGATGATCCGCACCCCCAAGAACCTGACGGAGATCCAGAACATGCTGGGAGACGCGGCCAACCGCAACTATGCGGAAAGCCCCCACATCCTGTATCAGAAGGCCCGGAAGGTCCACATCCATTCGGACCAGCTCCTGGCCTGGACCGTGGACGGAGAGGCCGGCGGCGAAACCACGGAGATCGACGTCCGCAACTGCAAACGGGCGATACAAATCCTTACGCCAAAGGAGAAGGAATATGCTTGAGATCAAGGGACTGAGCTATCATGTGAGCGACGACGCCGGGGACAAGGACATCCTCAGCGACGTCGACCTGGAAATAAAGGACGGGGCCTTCGTCGTGGTCACCGGTCCCAACGGCGGGGGCAAGACCACCCTGGCCAAGGCCGTCATGGGCCTGGTGCAGCCCACGGCGGGCAGCATCCTCTTCGACGGGACAGAGCTCATGGGCAAGAGCGTCACGGAGCGGGCCCGCCTGGGGGTGTGCTACGGCTTCCAGCAGCCGCCCCGCTTCAAGGGCCTGCAGGTGACGGAGCTTTTGAGCATCGCCGCGGGGAAAAAGCTTAGCGCCAACGAGTGCTGCGCCTATCTCACCAAGGTGGGCCTCTGCACCGAGGATTATCTGGACCGGGAGATCGACGCCTCCCTCTCCGGGGGCGAGGTGAAGCGCATCGAGATCGCCTCCCTCCTGGCGCGCAACGCCAAGCTGATGATCTTCGACGAGCCGGAGGCGGGCATCGACCTGTGGAGCTTCGTGCGCCTGACCCAGACCTTTGAAAGCCTGCACAAGCGCTCCGACAGCACCATCATCGTCATCTCCCACCAGGAGCGGATCATCCGCCTGGCGGACGAGGTGGTCCTGGTGGCCGGAGGGCGGGTCACGGCCAGGGGCTCCTTTGACGAGGTGATGCCCCTGATGGACGCGGAGGATATGACCTGCGCGCTGAAGGAGGCCTGAACATGGGAAAGCTGAGCCAGATCGAACTGAATATGCTCAAGGCCATCGCGGACCTGCACAAGATCCCGGAGGGGGCCTACAACATCCGCGCCGACGGCGTCAGCGCCGGGCGCAATTCCACGGAGCATATCGAGATCGTTTCCAAGACGGACAAGCAGGGCATCGACATCATCGTGAAGCCCGGCACGAAAAACGAGAGCGTCCATATCCCGGTCATCATTTCCAAGACCGGGTATGAGGAGCTGGTCTACAACGATTTCTTCATCGGCGAGGACTGCGACGTGGTCATCATCGCCGGCTGCGGCATCCACAACTCCGGCTGCAACACCTCCAAGCACGACGGCGTCCACACCTTCCATGTGGGCAAGAATTCCCGCGTGAAATACGTGGAGAAGCACTACGGCGAGGGCGAGGGCACCGGGGAGAGGATCATGAACCCCCAGACGGTGATCCATCTGGAGGAAGGGGCCTATATGGAGATGGACACCACCCAGATCCGGGGCATCGACTCCACCAAGCGGGAGACCGTCGTGGACGCCGGGCCCGGCGCGGAGATCGTGGTGCTGGAAAAGCTCATGACCCACGACAGGCAGAGCGCCGTCAGCGACATGACCATCCACCTCAACGGGGATGATTCCAGAGGCCGGGTCATCTCCCGCAGCGTGGCCCAGGGGGAAAGCACCCAGGTATTCCACCCCAATATGGAGGGCAACGCCCGCTGCTTCGGCCATGTCCAGTGCGACACCATCATCATGGGCGACGCAAAGGTCAGCTCCATCCCCGCCATCACCGCCAACCATGTGGACGCCCAGCTCATCCATGAGGCCGCCATCGGACGCATCGCCGGGGACCAGCTGCTGAAGCTCATGACCCTGGGCCTCAGCCCCGAGGAGGCGGAGGAGCGGATTTTGGCGGGATTTTTGAAGTAAAGCTTGTTGATCGTAGCAGCAGGGCGAAGGGGCATGCACCCCTTCGCCCTGGTATTTATTCTGTCCAGTCTTCCAGCTGAAGGCCCGGCACCCGGCGGAATTCGCCTGTATTGTGGGTCACGACGGTCAAGCCCCTTGCAACGCCTTGCGCTGCAATTTGAAGATCATAAGCTCCGATCAGTATTCCCCGTTGAGCAAGCTCCGCACGGATTCTTCCCGCAGCGACGGCATCCGCTTCCGTAAAAGGTATGATTTGGAACTCCGACAAAAAGATGCGAAGAGTTTGCCGAGTCCTCTCTCCCCATCGGCTTTTTGACGCCCCGTATTCCAATTCAAGTATAGACACCGCAGAAACCGCCATCTGGGAGGGATGGACCGTCATTGCCATTTCATTCAGCGCCGGAAACGTCCCTTTCATTAGGTATATCAAGATATTCGTGTCCAGAAGGTACATCAGAATTCCTCGCGTTCCGCCTGGTCGCTTAGAGACGGCTGTTCTCTGTCCTCCATAAAGTCCTGCGGGAATGTCCCAATCGTGATACGGAGGGGAAACCAAGGGTCATCCGTGGGGAATACCACATAGCCCTCGCCCACCCTTTGAATATAGAATTCTTCCTTATCGGTCCGCACCTCTTTGGGGATGCGCATTGCCTGGCTGTTGCCGCTCTGAAATACCCTTGTCGTCAGCATCTCACTCGCCCCCTTTCAGTATATACATCAAGTATATACTTTGCCGATCAAGAAGTCAAGCATCCGTTTGTCTCTGGTGACGGTAGGTACGCAGGCCGTATTAACGGACCCGGCACCTGACTTTTCACTTTCTCAAGAATGAATAGCCTTGCAAACGCTTGGGAATCATGGCAGAGCCGGGGCCGGTCACAGCGCTCGATCACGTCGGATTTCAGGATGCAGACGGGGATGACGGGCGCCATGTTGAAAAAACGCCGCCGGGCGACCCCGGCGGCGCTTTGATTGTCTAGTCCGGACCCGGCCCGGCGGATTCTCCGCTGCCATCCTCCAGCATGCCGATCAGCTGGAAAAGCAGTTGGTGATAAACCTTGATCAGCTGCTGATTGGTGTTCTCGCGGGCAGCTATGATCCGCCCCACCGCATCGGCTGCGGAGGCCACGGGATTCGGCCCGGCTATGTCGTCCACCGGGCGTTTCCCGGAAGTGATCCCCAGGAGGGAATCCAGAGCATTGTGGATATAGGCGGTATCGTTCTGGAGCGCGGACAACTGCGCCAGGATATAAGGGATGGAGAATTCAGCGGTCCCGGCTGCTTTTTCCGCAAGTGTGGCTTTGGGAGAAGCGTCGGCGCGCGGCGCGGCTTCCTGTAGGTTTTTATCGGTCATGAGGTGTTCCTCCAAATCGCTGAAATTCGGCGGACACGCCAGACAGATCGTGTTTTCGGAAATGAAGCGTGCCCGACCGTTTTTGACAAGACCTTTTGCCCGCTTGGGGTAGGTCGCTTCATACCTGTTTCCGGATTCATCTACCACAATGATGTTTTTTTCGATGGGTGTCTTCCCCCTTGTCATAGACCGTAAACCGCCGTTTTTTGTGATGGGTGCCCGCCCCAAGTTTACAGGATGATTATAACTGACAAACAGTGTACTGTCAATGGGAACAAATGATTTCACGTCGTACACTGTTTCTCATGTATAAAGCGTCCCCCGGCGTTCAAGCTGAACGCCGGGGGATCGTTTGCTTCACGCTAATCCCCAAACCCGAAGGCGGTCAAGTAGCACATGGCGCAGAAGCAGGCGATGCCGAACCAGATCGCCAGGCTGAGGGGCGGGACGAACAGGACGCGGAGGACGTCCTTCGCCGTGATCCGGGGTTTTTCCCCCCTGGGCCGCCAGCGCGTCTCCCTGCCGTCCTCGCCCAGAACATAGATCCAGGGCCGGTCATAGCGCTCGATCACGTCGAATTTCAGGATGTAGATGGGAACGACGGGCACCATGATGCAGAACCACACCGCCGAGCCCCCCAGGGTCAGGCGCTGAAAATCGAAGCCGTTGAGGAACAGGGCGATGATCACCGGCAGGAACAGGGCAGCGACCGCCAGACCGGCTACCAGCAGCTTTCTTTTGAAGGAGGAAAAGTCCAGCCGCACCGGCCGGCGCGCCCCGTCCAGGGTCTCGAAGAACACCGGAGGGGTGACCTCCTTCGTCAGCGCCTTCGCGTCCCGGACCAGCGAACCGTTCACCCGCCGCAGGGGGCCGCCGGCGGAGGTGAAGATCTTCCGTTCCGCCTCCACCCGGAACTTAGGCCGCACCGCGTCGCTGTAGGCGCAGAGGGTGATGATGAGGGTGATGAAGGCCAGCATCCCGGCGATCAGGAGGCCGGTCACCGGCTCCATGCCGAAGACGCGGAAAGCCCCGAAGGCCGCGCCGCCGATGATCAGGGTGGCCAGGATCGCTTTCAGCCACCAGGGGAGGAAATAATAATGGGACGCTTTCTCCGCCCGGACGCTGACCTTGCCCGTCTGGCCGTTGACCGCGGCGGTCACCTCCCCTTCCCGGAGGTAATACACCGGCAGCAGAACCGGCAGGCGCAGCACATCCGAAGCGTCGGTGCGCACCTCCACCGCCTGGGTCTCCAGGGCAGCGCGCACCACCGGCGCATAATCCTCGGAAACCTCCGTGTCGACGCGGTTTTTCAGTTCCTTCTCATCCACGTCCCGGACCTTGATCCGCTGCCCCGCGGCATAGGCGAATTCGAAGGGCATCAGCTCCTCCAGCTCGAAGGGCTCCATGGCGTCCAGCATCCGGTTGTCCAGCTGCCGGGAGGCGCTGACGAAGACGTTGTCCACATAACCGCCGCAGCTGTAGACCCGCTTGGCGTCCATGCGGCTGACCCGGCTGCTCACCGGCCCACGCACCAGCTCATAGGGCAGATAGAAGCCCCGGAGCCTGTCCGCCAGGGCCGTGAGGTGCTTTGCTTCCACCCTGCGGGGATTGGCCCGACACCATTCCCGCAGGCAGTCCCTTGCCTCCTCCTCCGTGAGACGGAAGGGCAGGATCATCTCCGGCAGCTCCTTGGAGGAAGCATAGGCCTTCCGCACCAGCTCGCGGCCGCAGAAGGCGCAGGAGGATTGGGCTTCGTTTTCTTCAAAGATCAGCTGGGCCCCGCAGCCGGTGCAGTTTGCCCGCTGGAGGCGGAAGGCGTCCGCGCTGCTGCGGATCTTCTCCTGCTGCAGCTGCCGGAAGCCCTGCTTCTGGGCCTGGGCCTGGGACACCTCCACCCTTCCGCCGCAGTAGGCGCAGACATAGCTCTGCCGGACCACGTCGTATTTCGCCGGCGCGCCGCAGCTGAGACAGCGGACGTCCGCGATCGTTCCTTCCATGACGCGCGCCCCCTTTCTGTCCGAATCTATCCAGACTATAGCAGAAATACCGGCGCATGGCAACTTCGGTAATTCGGTAAATTGAAAAATCGAAGTGGACGTGCTATACTGTTCCCACAAACGAGAGAAAGGAGCCGACGTCCATGGGAGCGAAAATCTGCTGCATCTGCGGCAAGGCGCTCCTGCCGCCGGAGGGGTTCGGCGCGCTGAAGGACGGCAGGGTATGCGCCGCCTGCCTCCGCAAGCTCCGGCCCATGTACCCCCTGATCCTCAGTCGGGACAAGAAGGGAAACGAAGTGCGTCAGGACCCTGTCGCGGAGCTTACCGCCGCCGAAGCGGCGGAGCGCCTGAAAAGCGCCGTCGCCTTCATCGAAGAGCTGCGGGCCAAATACGGCTATCACAACGCGGTCTTCGCGGTGGAGAGCGTGACCGTGGAAAAGGGCGGCTTGATGAAACCGCCCACCTGCTATGCCGTGGGCAGGGTGATCTACGGCTGCTTCGAGCCGGAGGACGACATCAGACTGCTCCACGGCGGCGGCAGCGCCGGGACGGTGCTGACCTGCGTCCGCCGGGTCGTTGCCGGCGGGGCGGGCAGCGCCATGGACCAGGGCCTGGGCGGCCAGCCCTGCGCCCTGGAATTCACCGGCAAGGGCCTCGCCTGCGAGCCGGGGGACCTGATCGTCAGGGACTGAACATAAAGAGCGGACCGCTGCTTTATCAGCAGCGGTCCGCTTTGCTTTTTCTTATTTCCTTTCGATGGCGCGCTTGGCCGCCTCTGCGATATGCTCGGCGGTAAGGCGGTATTCCGCCCGGAGGAAGGCCTCCGTGCCCATCGGAGTTATCAAGGTATAATCTTTGACTCACGAATCAAAACTGTTTCGATACTGCTGTGCCTGATCCTTTGTTTTGAACCAAATGACTACCCATTCCGGCTTCCACGGGCCGAAAATCTCATTGCTTCGGTTCGACCAACAGTTATAGCGTTCATTCCAATAGTATCCATATACTCGGCTATACCTTACAAGCATCTCTTCAACATCCTTTTTAATCATAAAGCGCCGATTATTGTGGGTATTTTGGACGATCATAACGCCGGCATCGTAATCCCTCGCCAAATCAACGATTGAAGACGCCGGTGAATCAGGAACACTTACTTCTGCTTTATGGATAGAACCATCTTTTGCAATATAAGTGAATGCATAAACGACTCCATCGAGTTGTTCCGTTTCCAGAACAGTCTCGATCTGCTCAAGGTACGTCCGAAATCTTCCTGCGCATTTTACCAAGCTTCGATCTGACAATACTTCTCTGCAATATGCGCATTCATCACATGCGGTCCGGTGATTTTCACGAATTTGCGGTGCAAATCCATCTGCGTTAATGGGACAACCGCAACACTCAGTTCTTCCGTCTTTTCTGCTGATGATGTAAAGGATGTGGACCAATTCATCCTTTCCGCTCATATCAGCTTCCCGTTCAACCTTTCCGGTTGATGTGAGCTCAACAAACTCCGCCTCTGTATAGCATTCTGAAGGTGCTGATTTAAAGAAGCTGAGATTCCCCCCCGAACACCAAGTAAGACGAACTACCGCCCCATCTTCTTGCGTTGAGTCTTGAAGATGAAAGAACACCTGAATTTTTCCATACAAATCAAACCCGGTCAACATCTTCGGTGGATGCTTCCAGCGATAAACACTCGTTTCAACTTCATCGACACTCAAATTCGATTGATATGCTTCTCTCGCGTCAAACAACCACACCACCCGGTATCCACAGGCGATATAGAATTCGTTCCTTTCTCGAAATTCTTCGGTTGATATTGGACTGTGCTGGAACTCAACAACCGTATCATTGATAAGAACATCTGCTCGATGCCGTCCAAAGTCATTGATGACTGCGACCTCCTGATTCGCCCTCGGATAACATGACTGCCACGAGAAATGCCATTCGGACATTTCTTCATACTTCCAACTGTCCGTACAGAGATGGCCTTTCATATGCGCGAAATGAGGGATATTGATCTGACCTCTGCGCTGGATCATTGATGCATAGCAGTAAGGGCAATAATACTGCGCTGTTTCTTGCGCTTCTCCAATATGTGTTCTTTGTCCGTTTTCGTCGTTGGCAAATTGCATAGCACAACCCTCCGGTTTGATATTGAGATAAATGAAAACAAAACACCGGAGGATTCCTGGACGTTCATCAAATCGCCGATTGATCTCTTTCTTTTTGAATCTGCTTTATCAGCTTCGTAATAACTCTTTTCCCGAAGATCGCAAAGCCTATGCCACAAAGTCCGAGGATCAAACAGCCAAATGATATCAATGGAGTTCTTGAGGAAGCAGCCCAGAAAGCCAGAGCGATTGCAAAGACCGAAAGCCCAAACGCATAAACGCCTATTTCCATTGAAAGCAGTCCGCGATCCTCGACCTTGATCGTAATGCTGTGAACACCTTCAACTTTCTCATTTAGGCTTTTGATTTCTTGGTCAAGGAGCATCTTGGCGTCTTCATCCAAGCCGATCATGTCTTTCCCCAAAAACAATTCACCAATGGATACTTGGAGCACTTCGGATAATTTCTCAAGGTTGTCGTTCTTGATCGAAGTAAAGCTTCCGTTTTCCCATGTGCTCACAGTTTTTGGTGAGACTTCGAGCTTTTCAGCGAATTCTTCTTGCGTCCATTTTCTGAGGGTTCGCTTTTCGCGGATATAGTTCCCAATGTTTTGCGTGTTCATTTTTACCTCGCTTCTATGCTACCGTTGTTGCTATACACAGTCCATAACGTAGACTTCCGATTCACTTCCTATTTGAAAATGAGACCATTTTTATCATAGGTTTCATATAGCATCCCCCGGCGTTCTTGCTGAACGCCGGGGGATGGTCGTTTTTTGTTTATTTCCGCTCGATGGCCTTCTTGGCCGCCTCCGCGATATGCTCCGCGGTGAGGCGGTATTCCGCCCGGAGGAAGGCCTCCGTACCCACCTGGCCGAAGCGGTCGTCGGTGCCCACCATCTCGATGGGGACGGGGGACGTCTTCGCCGCAGCCTCCGCCACGGCGGAGCCCAGGCCGCCGTAGACATTGTGGTTTTCCGCCGTCACAAAGGCGCCGGTCTCCTCGGCGCAGCGCTCGATGAGCGCCGTATCGATGGGCTTCCAGGTGAACATATCCGCCACCCGGGCGCTGACCCCCTCCTCCGCCAGCTTTTCGGCGGCCTTGAGGGCCTCCGCCACCATGATGCCGCTGGCGATGATGGTCACGTCCGTGCCGTTGCGCAGGATGTTGCCCTTGCCGATCTCAAAGGTGCTGCCGGGCTCATAGACGGCCACGGCGTTCTTCCGGGCCATGCGGATATAGTAGACGCCGTAGACGTCCGCCAGCTGCCTCGTGAGGTCCGCCATGCACACGGGATCGCAGGGCTCCAGCAGGGTGATCTCCGGGATGGCCCGGAGCACCGCCATATCCTCGAAGGGCATGTGGGTGCCGCCGTTGTAGGCCGCGGTGACGCCGGGGTCGGAGCCCACGATGCGCACATTCAGCCTGGCGTAGGCGGCGGAGATGAAGATCTGGTCGCAGACCCGGCGGGAGGCAAAGGGCCCGAAGGAGTGGCAGAAGGGCACCTTCCCCGTGAGGCTGAGGCCCGCGGCCACGCCGATCATATTGGCTTCCGCGATGCCGCACTGGATGGCCCGGTCGGGATAGGCCTTGAAGAAGGGCTTCATGCCGCTGGAGCTCACCAGGTCCGCGTCCAGGGCGACGATGCGCCTGTCCGTCTTCGCCATCTCCATGAGCGCGGAGCAATAGGCGTCCCGCATGAGGGTCTCGGCGTTTTTCAGTTCCGCACAAACCTTAAACATCTTCTCTCCTCCTCACTTTCTCAGGGCGGCCCGGGCTTCTTCCAGGACGGCGGTCGCCTTTTCCAGCGCCTCGGCCATCTGTTCGGGCTTGAAGTTGATATGGTGGTTGGAAAGGATGCCCTCGGCGAAGGAGCAGCCGTGCCCCTTCTTCGTGTGCATCACCACGGCGGCGGGGCCCTCCTGCCAGCTGCGGCAGCGGTCCAGCGCCTCATAAAGGGCGGGGATATCGTGGCCGTCGCAGGATTCCACATGCCAGCCGAAGGCCTCGATCTTCTTTTCGATATTTCCCAGGTCCATGACGTCCTTGGTGTAGCCGTCCAGCTGCTGGCCGTTCACGTCCACGATGGCCACCAGGTTATTCAGCTTCATCTGGTTGGCAAAGAGGAAGGCCTCCCAGTTCTGGCCCTCGTCCAGCTCCCCGTCTCCCAGGAAGACATAGGTGGTGCACTCCCTGCCGTCCATGCGATCCCCCAGGGCGATGCCGCAGCCGGCGCTGAGCCCCTGTCCCAGGGAGCCGGTGGTCATGTCGATGCCGGGGGTCTTATTGCGGTCCGTATGGCTGGGCAGATGGCCGCCCCCCTGGTTCAGCTCCCGCAGCATGCTTTCGGGGAAGAAGCCCTTCATGGCGAGGGTGGCGTAGATGGTGGGGCCGGCGTGGCCCTTGGAGGTGACCAGCTTGTCCCGGTCGGGCCAATTCGGGTTCCTGGGATCGACCTGCATGAATTCCCCGTACAGCAGGGCCACGGCCTCCACGATGCTCATGGCGCCGCCGATGTGGCCGAAGCCGATGTGGCCGAAGGTCTGCAGGGTCTTGAGGCGGATCTCCTCGGCGAAGACCCGGAGCTCCTGATAACGCGTCTTCTGATTCAAATCCTCGTCTCCCTTATCCTAAGATATTATGCTGTTGCACGGACAAGGCAGCTCCGCATGGGAACATGCGGGGCTGCCCCGGTTTTTCAGAATTCGATCTTCTCCGCGATATAGGCTTCCAGCTCCGCGATGGGCAGGCGCACCTGCTCCATGCTGTCCCGCTCGCGCACGGTGACGCAGCCGTCACTAGCGCTGTCGAAATCGTAGGTCACGCAGAAGGGGGTGCCCACCTCGTCCTGGCGGCGGTAACGCTTGCCGATGCTGCCGGCTTCGTCGTAGTCGCACATGAACTTCTTGCTGAGGGAGGCGAAGACCTCCTTCGCAGGCTCGCCCAGCTTCTTGGACAGGGGCAGCACGGCGCACTTGAAGGGGGCCAGGAAGGGATGCAGCCGGAGCACGGTGCGCACGTCGTTCTTCTCGGGGTCCACGACCTCCTCGTCGTAGGCGTTCACCAGGAAGGCCAGGGCCACCCGGTCCGCGCCCAGACTGGGCTCGATGACATAGGGCACATAGTGGGTGTTCTTCTCCTGGTCGTAATAGGTCATGTCCACCTTGCTCTCGTTCATGTGCTGGGTGAGGTCGTAGTTGGTGCGGTCCGCCACGCCCCACAGCTCGCCCCAGCCGAAGGGGAAGAGATATTCAAAGTCGGTGGTGGCCTTGGAGTAGAAGCTCAGCTCCTCGGGGCTGTGGTCCCGCAGGCGGAGGCAGTCGTCCTTCATGCCCAGGTCCAGCAGCCACTTGTGGCAGAAGCTGCGCCAGTATTCGAACCACTCCAGGTCCGTGTCGGGCTCGCAGAAGAATTCCAGCTCCATCTGCTCGAATTCGCAGGTGCGGAAGGTGAAGTTGCCCGGGGTGATCTCGTTGCGGAAGCTCTTGCCGATCTGGCAGATGCCGAAGGGCACCTTCTTGCGGCTGGT
>JAEETX010000115.1 GCA_016286665.1 Oscillospiraceae bacterium | reverse complement strand
GCGGTGCAAAGTATCCCGAAGGCCGCACCTCCTGGCTGGGCAGCCGGGGCATGGTGGACCTGGCCGACAGCCTGGCCGCCATCAAGAAGCTGGTCTTCGACAAGAAGGTCTGCACCATGGGAGAGCTTCTGGACGCCTGCGACAAGAACTGGGAAGGCCACGAGGACCTGCATCAGCTCTGCCTCAACGCCCCCAAATACGGCAACGACGACGATTACGTGGACGAGATCTACGACGACCTCAGCACGCGGGTGCCGGAGATCATGACCCGGCGGATCGACCCCATCACCGGCAAGAAGCCCATCCTGTTCATCGGCGCCGCCGCCGGCCACGTTGGCATCGGCAAGGCTGTGGGCGCGCTGCCCAACGGCCGTGTGAAGGGCCAGCCCACCTGCGACGCCGCCTGCTCCGCCATGCCCGGCATGGACGTCAACGGCCCCACCGCGCTGGTGAATTCCGCCACCCGCGGAGACTATGCCCACCAGTTCTGCGGCTACGCCCTGAACATGAAGTTTTCCAAGTCCGTGCTGAACACGCCGGAGAAGCTGGCGAACCTGGCCGCCCTCATCAAGACCTTCATGATGCGCAACGGCTGGCATGTGCAGTTCAACATCCACTCCCGCGCCGAGCTCATCGACGCCCAGGCCCATCCGGAGAAGCACAAGAACCTGCTGGTCCGCGTGGGCGGCTACAGCGCCTACTTTATCGACCTGCCCCGCGAGCTGCAGGCCGAGATCGTCAAGCGCAGCATGCACGACGAAATCTGACGATACGGACCGGGGGAAAAGCCTCCGCTTTTCCTCCGGTCCCCTTTGCCGAGGTCAACATGGAAGGAACCATCTTCAACATACAGCGCTACAGCCTGGACGACGGTCCCGGCATGCGCACCACCGTTTTTGTCAAGGGCTGTCCCCTGAAATGCCTCTGGTGCTCCAATCCGGAATCCCAGGACCCGGAGCCCATCGTCTCCAACCGCTACACCGCCTGCAAACAGTGCGGCAAATGTGTCGCCGAATGTCCCACGGGCGCCGCGGCCATGGTGGAGGGGGAGGTGCAGATCGACCGCTCCAAGTGCGTCGGCTGCGGCAAATGCGTGGAGGGCTGCTTCTACGACGCCATGCACTGGACCGGGGAAAGGGTCACGGTGGATCAGGTGATGAAGACCGTCCTCCGGGATAAAATGTACTATGAGAATTCCGGCGGCGGCGTCACCTGTTCCGGCGGGGAGATCCTCATGCAGCCGGATTTCGTGGCGGAGATCTTCCGCCGCTGCCGGGAGCAGGGCATCCACACCAACGCCGACACCTGCGGCTTCGGTTCGGAGGAGGCGGTGCGGAAGGTGATGGCCTATGCCGACCTTTGCTACTATGATATCAAGCATATGGACCCGGTGAAGCACAAGGAATACACCGGCGTGAGCAACGAGGTGATCCTGCGCAATCTGGAGCTCACCCTCTCCCTGGGGGTGAAGACCGTGGTCCGGGTCCCCCTAATCCCGGAGCACAACGCCGACGAAGCCTGCCTGACCGCCCTGGCGGACTACGTGAAGGGCCTGGGCAGCGGCGTGGACCATGTCTGCTTCCTGCCCTACCACGTGTACGGGGAGAGCAAATACCGGATGATCGGCCGTACGTATCCCCTCCACGACCTGCGGAAGCTGACGGAGGAGGAGATACAGCGGGCCGAGGAGATCATGGAGCGCCGGGGCGTCCCCTGCACCGTGTCCAAGCACTGATCGCCGACCAATGAAACGTGCCGGAAGCTGCGCTTCCGGCACCGGGAATCTTCCGTTCAGGAATCCTTTGTCGTATAAATGCGGATGTCGTCGCCCGGGGCGCGGTTGGAAATGGTGATCGTCTGATAGGGGATGACGATGCCGTTCTGATCGAAGGCTTTTTTCACGAGAATGCGGGCGTCGCTGGCGGCGGTCGTGAACTGGGCCGCATCCTGGATGGGCAGCAGACCCAGGAGGGAAATGCCGCTGGAGCCGAAACCGGTGACGATCACCCGCGGCGGCTTGCTGCCGGCGTAGAGCGGGTGAGCGGACAGCGCTTCGCCCATGACCGCCACCGCTCTTTCCAGGTCCGTATCATAGGCGACGTCCACCTTGATGGGCACCTGCGCCGGAGAACCGTCCACATAGTCCACGTTTTCCACGATGGCGGAGCCCATGATCGCATTGGGGATCAGCGCGCGCGTGTAGGACAGGGTGCGGATGACGGTGTGGCGCAGGGTGATATCCTCCACATAGCCGGTGATGTCCTTTTCCGGCAGCGTGATCCGGTCGCCTGCTTCAAAGGGCTTGAACAGCGTAAGAAAGATGCCGCTGATCAGGTTGCCGAAGCTCTCCTGGGCGGCAAAGCCGATGATGACCGCCAGCACGCCGGAGCCGGCCAGGATCGTGGTCAGGGTGCCGGCCAGCCGGGGGATCTGGTTCACCGCCGTGATGATGCCCAGCACGTAGATGACGGCGATAAGGAATTTCACCAGCATTTTGTGGCTGACCTTGCTGCCGGCTTTCGCATTCTTCTCCGCCATTTTCTTGAGCAGCTTGTTCAGCAGGACCGACAGGGCCTTGGCCGCGACGCCGGTGACGAAGAGGATCCCCATAACGATGAGGAACGTTTTCAGTGTCGGATGGGCTTCCAGTATCTCCCGCATAGTCACTCGCCTTTCCGGGTTTATGATTTCCCATTATAGCATATTCTTCTATAAATTCATATATATTTTGGAGGAACGAAAAAATGAGCATCAGCGTTGGTATCAACGGCTTCGGCAGGATCGGCCGCCTGGCGATCCGGGCAGGCAGAGAGCTGGGCGGCTTCGCCTTCAAAGCGATCAACGACCACAAGCAGCCGAAGCAGCTGGCGTATCTGTTCAAGTACGACACCGTATTCGGCAGATACCCCGGCGAGGTCTCCTACACCGAAAACAGCCTCATCGTGGATGGGGAGGAGATCCGGGTATTCAACTGCAATGATCCTTCGGAGATCCCCTGGGCGGAAACGGGCGCAGAGTACATTCTGGAGTCCACCGGCAAATTCAAAAAGGTGAAGGACGCCTCCAAGCATCTGCTGGGCGGCGCGAAAAAGGTCATCATCACCGCGCCCTCCGACACGGCCCCCACCTTCGTCATGGGCGTGAACAACACGGAATACAAGTCGCACATGAATATCGTTTCCAACGCTTCCTGCACCACCAACTGCCTGGCGCCTCTGGTGAAGATCGTGCATGACGCCTTCGGGCTGCGCAACGGCGTCATGACCACCGTCCACTCCGCCACCACCTCCCAGAACACGGTGGACGGCAAGCCCCCCAAGGACGACTGGCGCATGGGCCGGGCCTTCGCCGCCAACATCATCCCCACCTCTACCGGCGCCGCCAAGGCCGTGGGCAAGGTGCTTCCCGAGCTGAACGGCAAGATCACCGGCGTCGCCCTCCGCGTTCCTACCCTGGACGTGTCCATGGTGGACCTGGTGGTGAACCTCATCAAGCCCGCGTCCTATGAGGCGGTCTGCGCCGAGATCAAGCGGGCCTGCGAAAACGAAATGAAGGAATACTTCGGCTATACCGACGAGCCGCTGGTCTCCACGGATTTCACGGGCATCAGCGTGGGCGGCGTGTTCGACGCCAACGTGGGCCTTGCCGTGGACGAGAGATTCATGAAGCTCTTTGCCTGGTATGACAACGAATATGGCTATACCTGCATGGCAATGAAGCTCATCAAGTACATGTACGAGGTAGATCAAAAGGCATGATGGATTGGTGGAAGCTGATACCGGCCCTTTTGGCGGGCTACCTGCTGGGCAGCGTCAGCGTGGCGGTGCTGCTGACAAAGCGCCTGAGCAAGGGCGATATCCGCAAGCAGGGCAGCGGCAATGCCGGAGCGACCAATGTGGCGCGGGTCTATGGGATCTGGGTCGGCCTGGCCACGCTGGCGGGCGACGGCCTGAAAACCGCCCTGGCCATGTTTCTGGGTTCCCTGATCGCAGGGGAGCCCGGCATGGTCATTGCCGCTTTCGGCTGCCTGATGGGCCACTGCTTCCCCCTGTATTTCGGCTTCAAAGGCGGAAAGGCGGTCTCTGTCAGCGCGGCCATCGGCCTGTTTCTGGACTGGCGCTTTTTCCTGATCCTGGTGGCCGTCTTCTTCCTGACCTTCTTCCTGACGAAGCGGGTCTCCGTTTGCAGCATGGCCGCCGCGGTGGCATACCCCCTGGGGATGCTGGTCCTGGGCTGCTTCCCGTGGTACACGCTGGCGCTGGGCTGCTTCATCACCGTATTCGTGATCTTTATGCATCGCGAGAACCTCAAGCGGCTGATCAGAGGGGAAGAACCGAAGTTCACCCTGGGCAGTCGCAAATAAGCTTTCGGGCGCTTCCGAAGGGAAGCGCCCGAAGTGTTGTCACAGAGGGGGAGAGGCACCTGTGAACGCGCTGTTTTCTTCTGTCCCGACCCAGTTCGGGGCCGTCCACCTGGCGATCCTGGGCGGAATCCTGCTGCTGAGCGCAGGACTGGCATTCCTCCTGCGGAAGCAGCCGGAGGAAACGCTCGCACGCCTCATCGGCGTCCTGGGCGCGCTGATGATCCTGGCGGAAATATGGAAGCAGTGGTTCGTCCGCCGCTATGTCTATCCCAACGGGGCGACCTGGTTCTTCCCGTGGCAGCTTTGCAGCATCGCCATGTACTGCTCCTTCCTGGTCCCGTTCCTCCGGGGCAGGGCCAGAGATGCCCTCCTTACGTTCCTGGGCAGCTTTTCCCTCCTGGCCGCGGCCGTTGCCCTGCTGGTGCCGGGGGACATGCTGCGGCCCCAGATCGCACTGTTCTGCCACAGCTTTGCCTATCACGCCGTCATGGTGGCGGAGAGCATCGCAGCCATAAGCATCCTGGCCCGCCGGAAGAAAAAGCCGCCCTTCCGCCCGGCGCTGGTTTTGTTCCTGGCGACAGCCGCCGTCTCAGAGGTCATCAACGTGATCTGCTATACCTTCTTCGGGGAGAGAACGCCGGTGGCGAACATGTTCAACATCACGCCCTATCATCCCTCCACTCAGCCGATCTTTCACCAGATCGCCGTCACCCTTGGCATCCTGCCGGAGATCATCATTTATCTGGGCGTCATCATCCTGGTCTCCTGGGGCCTGTACCGGCTGCTCTGCGCAAGGAAAGATAAGGCCGGATAAGATTAGAGCGTGTTCACACTACCGCGCAACGACCGGATTTTGGCCTGTTTTCCGCCATGCTGCGTTGCATTCCCTTGCAATACACAGAGTATTTCTGCGGAAATGCGCCTTGCCTGACGAAAAACAGACGCAAAACCAGCTCCTCTCCGGTAGTGTGAACACGCTCTGGTAAAAGCCGGATGACCGGCGCCTTCGGCGACCAGCCGGATATCTTTTCCGTTATCTCCTGCTGCTGCAATAACCGGGGGAATGTGCTGCGTTATCATATGGGATAGTTCTGCCGGCTTTACCCGGAACCGGCGGAGATGACGAACTCAGCGGTGTGCAGCGACCCCTTCGTAACGGCGGTGAAAAAGAAAATCCAAAAAGCTCTTGACAAGTTAGCGTTGGATAACTATAATTGCAGCATGGGTTAGCGATTACTAACCACGTAAACGGGATCGGTACGGAATGGAAAGAGCACCGTTCCCGCCGCAAAGGGAGGAAACGTATGATGCCACTGGTATTGGCGGAGCCCGGCGAAGAACAGATCATCCAAAAAGTGGGCGGCAATCAGGAACTGCGGCAGCATCTGGCGGACATGGGCTTCGTCCCCGGCGGGGGCGTTACCGTGGTCAGCACCATCGGCGGCAACGTCATCGTCCGTGTCAAGGAATCCCGGGTTGCCATCAGCAAGGAAATGGCGCAGAAGATCATGGTCTGATCGCGCCGAATATAAGAGGGAGGGAAAAGCATGACGACGAATCTCAGAGAAGTGAAGGTCGGCGCGACCTGCACCGTGAAAAAGCTCCACGGCGAAGGCGCGGTGAAGCGCCGGATCATGGATATGGGCCTCACCAAGGGCGTGGAGGTCTATGTCCGCAAGGTGGCCCCCCTGGGGGACCCCATGGAGCTGACCGTTCGCGGCTATGAGCTGAGCATCCGCAAGGCCGACGCGGAGATGGTGGAAGTCGAGCTTTGATTTCAAATCGGACCCGCTCCGCTGGGCTCCGATTTGAGAAAGGATTCCGCTCCGCTCCCCGCAGGCCCCTTGATGGGGCCCACAGTCCGCTCCGCGAGAGGTATTTTCCGCCCGGCACATGTCCGTGCGAAAAATGCGTCCGAATTCTTCGCACCTGCGGGCGCGAACTCTGCGAGGCTTCGTTTTCAGTTTTAATCGAACTGTGATTCGATTTTATTTTTGCACATAAGTTAGCCAAAACTAACTATTTGAGGGAGAATCGTTATGGAAGTGAAAATCGCCCTGGCGGGCAACCCCAACAGCGGCAAGACGACGCTGTTCAACGCCCTCACCGGCTCCACCCAATACGTGGGCAACTGGCCCGGCGTCACGGTGGAAAAGAAAGAGGGCAAGCTGAAAAAGCACGACGATGTGACCATCACCGACCTGCCCGGCATCTATTCTCTGTCCCCCTACACGCTGGAGGAAGTGGTGGCGCGGAATTACCTCATCGACCACCGGCCCGACGCCATCCTGAACATCGTGGACGGCACGAACCTGGAGCGGAACCTCTACCTCACCACCCAGCTCACGGAGCTGGGCATCCCCGTGGTGGTGGCCGTGAACATGATGGA
>JAEETX010000114.1 GCA_016286665.1 Oscillospiraceae bacterium | reverse complement strand
AACCAGCCGTCCAGGGTGTCGGTCTCCTTGGAGAAGGTCTTTCCTTCGCCGCAGTGGGGGCAGGTGAAGCCTTCGGGCAGCAGCTCAGAAGCGTCCTTCAGGAACCAGACGTTGGAGCCGGCCGCCTTGAACTCGTCGGAGACTTTGGCGATGGTGTCGGGGGTGCAAACGGGCTTATGGCAGCTGTCGCAGTAGAACACGGGGATGGGCAGGCCCCAGTGGCGCTGGCGGGAGATGCACCAGTCGGCCCGCTCCCGGATCATGCCCTCCATGCGGCCCTTGCCCCATTCCGGCAGCCACTTCACGCTGTTTGCCGCCTCCACTGCCGCCTCCTTGAAGGCGTCCACGGAGCAGAACCACTGGTCGGTGGCCCGGTAGAGGATGGGGTTCTTGCAGCGCCAGCAGTGGGCGTACTGGTGGAGGATTTCCTTGCTGCCCAGCAGCGCGGAGCAGGCCTTCAGGTCCTCGAAGATGACCTCGTTGGCCTCGTCCGTGGTGAGGCCCTCGTATTTCCCCGCCAGCTCGTTCATCCTGCCCCGGTCGTCCACGGGCACCAGGATGCCGATCTCCGTTTTGCCGCTGGCGTCGTATTTCCGGCAGATCTCATAGTCGTCCTGGCCGTGGCCCGGCGCGGTATGGACGCAGCCGGTGCCGGCGTCCAGGGTGACGTGGTCGCCGCAGAGGATCACGCTCTGGCGGTCATACAGGGGATGCTGCGCCGTCATCAGCTCGAAATCGGCGCCCTTCCGGGTCTCCAGCACCTCCAGCTCCGGCAGGCTGCAGGCTTCCTCCACGCTCTTTTTGAGCTCCTTGGCAAGGATATAGATTTCCCCGTTCGCGGGGTTGCGGGCGATCACATAGTCCAGCCCGGCGTTGAGGCAGATGGCCAGGTTGCCCGGGATGGTCCAGGTGGTGGTGGTCCAGATGACGAAGTAGATGTTCTCATATTGGGCCAGCTTGCCATGGCAGTCCTTCACGGCGAACTTCACGAAGATGGAGCGGCAGGGGTCCTCGGCGTATTCGATCTCCGCCTCCGCCAGGGCCGTCTCGTCCTTGGGGCACCAGTAGACGGGCTTCTTGCCCTTATAGATGTAGCCCTTTTCGTACATCTGGCCGAAGACCTTCACTTCCTCCGCCTCGAACTTGGGGTCCATGGTGCGGTAGGGATGGTCCCAGTCGGCCAGCACACCCAGGCGCTTGAACTGCTCCATCTGGATGTCCACATAGTTCTGGGCGAATTCGTGGCAGGCGTCCCGGAATTCGGGAATGGACATCTGCTTGCGGTTCAGCTTCTGCTGCTTGATGATGGCGCTTTCGATGGGCATGCCGTGGTTGTCCCAGCCGGGGGTATAGCTCACGTGCCAGCCCGTCATGGCCTTGTAGCGGTTGATGAAGTCCTTGAGGCATTTGTTCAGGGCGGTGCCCATGTGGATCTTGCCGTTGGAGAAGGGGGGGCCGTCGTGGAGGATGAAGCGGGGCTTATTTTCTCCGCGCTTCTGGAGGCCGCCGTAAATGTCCTTTTCCTTCCAGCTTTCCAGCCAGCCGGGCTCCCGCTGGCTGAGACCCGCCTTCATGGGAAAGTCGGTCTTGGGCATGTTCAGCGTCGCCTTGTAATCCTGCGGCATGTATGACCACTCCTTTTCGGAAAAAGTAATCTTGACAATTATAATATATTACTCTGTCTTTCCCCGAAACGCAAGGATTATTTGTGATCCGACGCATGCCGTGACGGGAGGCGGCGCCGTACCGCCCCCTACCGGTAGAAGCAATGCTCTTTGGAGACGGGGACGAACAGGATGCCGTTGGGCGGACTCACCTGATTGACGCAGACATAGTATTCCCGCCCGAGCTCCAGAACGCCGGGGAAGAATACAAGAAAGACGTTCGGCTCGGGCTGGTTTTCGCCCTTTGCCGTCAGGAAGCCCAGGTCGCCCTTCACCGTCTCCAGCAGCCGGCAGCTGAGGAGCTCCCGGTCGCCGGCAGCGGCGTCCAGCCGCGTGGGCTCCACGCGGAGGATGAATTCCGCCGCTTCCCTGGCTTCCTCCAGGGAGGAAGCTTCGATGTAGTCCGTCCCGTAGAATTCCGGGCTTTCCTGCGCGAAACCCGCGATCACGTCCTGAACATAGCGGAGGATCGTTTCCCCCGTGCTGTCGGAGCGGAGGTGGGCGCTGTGCTTTTCCAGAGGCTCGTCATACATGCTTGCCGCCTGGTCCCCCGTCAGGGGAAGGAGGATATCAAGATAGGCGAAGTAACGGTCCGCGGGGAAGAACACGGAGCGCTGCCGCTCCAGCACCAGAAGATATTCCTCTCCCGCGCGGAAATCCGGATCGCCTGCGAAAAAGCTGCCGGAATGCTCCGTCGCGCCCACCCGCTGGGCCGGGGCGTGGACCGTGAGCTCCCCTTCGCCGGTGGTCCCCTTCAAGGCGCGGAGCACGGTGAAGCCGTAATCCCAGCCGTCGCCGGCGCGCACGGCCTCCCGGGTGCACCGGGCGGCCAGCACGTCCGTGGAGCTCTCCAGCAGCTCCTCCAGACTGCAATAGTCGATCTCCGCCCAGGCGTCCGGGAAGACGTCCGCCGCGGCCTTCAGGCATTCCAGAGCCAGGTCGCCGGGGCGCAGCTGCGAGCCCGCAAGCCAGGCTTCGCCGATGTAATAAAATGTCATGCCCCATCGCTCCAGCACTGCCAGGTCGCTTCCCGGCCAGAGGGAGAGCCTCCCGTCCGCCGTCTCGAAAATGACGGCCTCCTCCGCCGGGGGCGGCGCAAAGGCTTCCGTTTCCCGGTAGTCTATGCGGAACAGCAGACTGCGCAGAGGCCGGGCGGAGGATTCCTTCGCCATGGGATCGAAGCCCTCGCCCCCCGGGCGGCGGACCGCGGCGGGAACGCCGCTGAAGATTTCGGCGAGGAAATCATCCGCCAAAGAGATGCGGTAGGAAGCCAGACCCTGGGAAACGTTGTCCCGGATGAAGCCCTCGGCGGTATCCTCGCTTCCCACGGCGCGGCGCACGGCCATCCACCGGAAATAGGCGTCCCCGGCGCGTTCCGCGGCCACGTCCTCTCCCTCCGGGGCGAAGGTCTCCCAAAGGGGATATTCATAATTATAATAGTGTCCGTCGTCCTCTCTGGCGAAGGTGAAAGCGCCGCCTGTAGTCTCGGCGAGCCACCGGCCCCAGTCGCCCTCATTCAGCCGCTGGAGGGTGAACAGCCAGCCGTTCCTTTCGTCGCCCTCGCGGGCGCCCCGTGCCTCCCACCGCCCGTGGGAAGCTTTCTCCCACACCCGGAACAGGACGCTGCCGCTCTCCGGGGCTTCCACGATCAGGTCCTCCGCGAACTGTGCGGGGAGGGAGAGGATATAGGAGCCGTTCAGGAAGGATACGGTCTCTCCGCCGGGCTGAGTCAGCGCGGCGTTCCAGTACCAGTCGAAGACGACGTTGCCCACCGCCTGGCGGCTCCCGTCCAGGGCGGCCATGCGGTAGTAACGGGTATTTCCGCTGCCGGAGGTCTCCATCACCATATCGCTGTCCATAAAGAAGGTGAGTTCTTTTCCCGACGCAGGGTCCGTCAGGGTGAGGGAGGTCACGCCGCTTCCCATGGGGATGCGTCCCCCTTCCTCCGCGCCGTAATTCCACACCAGCTCATGGGCGAAGGCCAGGGCCCTTTCCGTCCCCAGGGGGGAGACGCCCTCCCGGTCGCCGATGCGCAGGGTGAACCCTCTGTCGGGCTCATAGAGCGTCCTTGCCAGGAACCTATCCACGCTTGTGTAGGAGCGCCGGCAGGCGGTGAGCCCGGGGTTTGCCTCCAGAATGGCGGCCAGGAAGCTGTCCGTATCCTGCCAGACCCAGTCCCACAGCGCCTGCCACGCCCGGTAATGCGCGCTGTCCGTTCCGGCGCTGTCCCCCTCCTCCGGCACATAGTGGGAGCCGTCCGGGGGGAGCCAGAGCACCAGATAGTCCCCGCCCTCCTCCCTGGCGAACACCTGTCCCGGCAGCTGCCCCGTGAGCATGTGCCCGAGGGTCTCCTCGTCCACGCGTCCGATGCTCGCGATCAGGCCGTCGTCGGTCTTCTGTCCGGGGCGGAGCTTTTGACCCGCCTCCCGGGAGGCGGTTTCCGTCAGGGTGAACAGGATGCCGCCGTCCTCCGGCGTCTCCACCGTCAGAAGGCCGTCGTATTCCTCCGGGACGGGGAGCGTGAAGCCGCCGGACAGATGGTTCACCATGGCGGGGGTCGTCCTGCCTGCCGCCGCCTCGAACCAGCCCAGGGCCAGGTCCCCCACGGTCTCCCCGCCGGAAGCGCGCAGGGTCCCCCGGTACCATTTGCTTTCATTCCGGCCGTCGTCCAGGGCTGCCAGGTCGCTCCCCGGCCAGAAGCGAAGCTCATAGGGCGGGCCGACGGCAAAGCTGAGGACCACCGGCTCGCCCTCCGGCGCGGTCGCGCTGTCCAGCAGGGTGAAGTCCGCATTCCATACCAGCCCCTCCGCTGCGGTCTCCCAGCCGTCGAAGCCCCTGGCGTCATAGGTCTCTTCGCCCCGGGAGACGGCGACCGGCTCTTCCCCGCGATAGCGGGCCCGGGCAAGGAGCACGTCCGCCTCCGTCTGGCTGCGGGTCTCGGCGAAGACGCCGGGATTCATCTCGATGAAATCCGCCAAGGCCCGGTCGATCCAGGCGCACAGAGTCATCCACTGCTGCCAGCCCTCTTCGGAGCTTTCTCCGCTCTCCGGCACGAAGCGCACGTCCGAGGGATGGGTGCAGAGGTAATAGTTCCCCGAAAGGTCCTTTGCAAAAACGTCCATGCCGGTCATATCCCGGGAGAGCAGCGCTCCCAGCTCCTCCCGGCTGACCCGGCGGATGCCGAAAAGCCAGCCGTCGCCCCAGTCCTCGCCGGGGTGCAGCTTCTGTCCCGCTTCCCGGGAGGCGATTTCCGTCACGTTGAACAGCGTCCCCCTGGCGTCGTCCTCCGGGGTCTCCACCGTCAGGAGGGCGTCGTATTCCTCCGGCACGGGGAGGAGGAAAGCGCCATTGCGGTAAAGCACGGTTTCGCCGGTTCCTGCCGGGACTGCCCCCTCCTCCGTGATCGTCACCATGGCGCCGTAGAGCTGCCTTCCGCCGCTGCCGTCGGCGCGGACGGCCAGGAGATAGCGGCCCGGGACAAAGTCATAGCCGCTCTGACTCAGGGCATATTCCCAGTTCAGGGTGATGGATGCGCCGGGTTCCACGACCTCCGCGATGAAGTCGACAAAGCCGTATTCGATGCACTTTGGCTGCACCCAGCCCTCCGGGCGCTCCGCGTAGATCAGGGTGGGCATGGGCAGGGTGACGCGCTCCTCCGTCCGGTTCACAAAGACAGCTGTGAGGTTTTCCGCCAGGCGCTCCCGGGGGACCGCGGCGTTCACCGGCGTCAGAGACCCATCCAGCAGGATATGGGAGATATCGGCGGGCTCGTACTGGTCCCCCAGAAACTCCAGGGTGACCCAGGGATAGGGGGCGAAGCAGCGCCGGGCAAAGTCCAGATCGTCCTGTGTATAGATATGGAGTCGGTAATAATCCTCTCGGATGGTGTCGTGGCCGAACATGTGCCACGGCGCCCAGGTCCGAGCGGAGGGACGGACGCCCTGGACCATATGGAGCAGATAGGCGACCTCCTGTTGGGTCTCCAGGCTTTGGGGGATGGCGACTGGCCTGCCCTCCGCCAGATTCCGGCCCGATGCGTCGATGCACAGCGTGGGCTCCTCCGTGTCGCTTCGGAAGCGGGCGGTGACGCCGCTTTTCCAGTGCCATTCGTCGGAGAAATCCTCCGTGCGCCAGTACCGGTATTCCTCCGGGGCGAGCTCCGTGCTGTCCGGGCCGGGCTCGAAGGTATAGATAGCGGGAAGATAGTCGATGCGCGCCCCCCAGACTTCCTCCAGGGCCTGAGTGATCGCCTTCCGCCGCGTTCCGTCCCCGTCGGCAAAGCGGATCTCGATGCTGTTGAGGAAGCCCGCGCCTTCCTCTCCGGCAAAGCTCCAGCGGAGGACCGCGGGGACGCCGCAGAAGTCCGCTTCCAGGCGGAGGCTGCCGTCTGCTTCCTCCTTTGCGCCCTTCAGAGCTTTCCGGGCATCCTCTGCGCGCATGCCCCAGGAGACGGGGCCCACGGTGAGGTCTGCACCCGGCGCACTAAGCCCCCGGGCATCGGCTTTCCGCCCGCCCAGGGCGCAGGCCGCCAGGGCCGCGACCAGGACCGCGGCCAGGGCAATGCTGAGCAGGGTGGCTTTCTTATATTTCATGATGGCAAGGATGCGTTCCTTCGTCGCGCCGGCCCCGAAGCCGGAGTGGAGCGGGGGGAGAAGGCTCCGCTTCTCCTCCATCGCCAGCAGAGCGCGGGCATAGCCGCCCCGCCGCTCCGTGCCATAGCGGCGCAGCACCTCCTCGTCGCAGCTCAGTTCCAGGTCCCGGCCGGCCAGGAACCACATGAGCCAGACGAAGGGGTTGAACCAGTGCGCCGCCGCGGCTGCGGCCAGCAGCAGCTTCCAGAGGGCGTCCAGCCGCCGGGCGTGGACATATTCGTGCTCCAGGGCGTAGGCCGCCTCCTCCGACGCCGGGTCCAGCCCCTCCGGCAGCAGGATCACCGGGCGCAGGATGCCGTAGGTGAGGGGAGAAGCCAGCGCGGGCAGGCTGCGCAGAGCGAGCTTTCGCTTCGCGGGGTGGGCGGCCAGCCAGGCTTCCGCCGCCGGACCTTCCAGCGGCGCCGCCCGGCGGAAGCGCCGGTAATTCAGGATATAAAGGATGGCGAATACCGCCGCCGTTATACACATCCCCAACAGCCAGACGATCAGCGCCGCCT
>JAEETX010000113.1 GCA_016286665.1 Oscillospiraceae bacterium | reverse complement strand
GTCTGTTTTTCGTCAGGCAAGGCGCATTTCCGCAGAAATACTCTGTGTATTTCAAGGGAATGCAACGCAGCATGGCGGAAAACAGGCCAAAATCCGGCCGTTGAGCGGTAGTGTGAACACGCTCTAATATCCGCCGCAGCCCTCCGGCGGCGCGGTATTCACAAACCCGCTGCGGCTCAGCTTGTCCGCGGCCTCCGGGGGAAGGTCCGTCCCTTCCCCCCGGCCCAGCAGGGGCTTTCCCATCCTTCCTGCGGTCGTCGCTGCAGAGAGGCCCTGCCATGGCTGTGCCGGGAACAGGGCACGGCCGATCAGGAGCAGTGCCAGCAGTTGCGGGCTGGGAGAAAGCCGGAACAGCTCCGTTTCCTTCCCGTCAACGGCAGTGCTCAGGCGGTGCAGCACCCGGATCCGCGCGAGACGTTCCAGGGTCTCTTCCGGGCTGCGAAGGCCATAATCCGCGATCAGTGCATCCCACTCGTAAGGGATTTCGTTTTCCGTGAAGGAGCGGCGGATCGCCCGGCGGGTCTCCCTGTCGCCCAGGGCCTCCCACAGTGCAGCCTGGGTTTCTGTCTCCTCCGGCAGCGCGCCCCAGCCCTCCCCCGTCTCACCCAGATAGCAGAACAGCGGGAGCTGCCGCCCGGTGGAATAGAGGAGCATCCCCCGGTCCAGGAGCAGGGAGAACAGGCTATTCTCCCGCGGGAAATCGGGTCCGTCGAAAGGATAACTCCCGCCGTCCTCGTCCCCGCGGCCATTGAGGAAATGAAAGAGGAATCCCAGCAGCGATTCCATCGCCCGTCGCCGCTCCCCCGCCCCGAGGGGGCGCAGCCAACGCTCCATGGCCGCCTCCGCGTCCTCACAGTTTCCCTTCTCCCGCTCAAAAAGCCGGTCCAGGGAAATCTGAAGGATATCCGCCAGGGCGGGCAGCAGAGCGGCGTCGGGCATGCATTCGTCCCGCTCCCATTTGGAAATGGTCTGGGGCACCATCCCCAGGGCATTTCCCAGGGCCTCCTGGGTGAGACCGAGGGCGGTGCGCGCTTCCCTGAGACGCGATCCGAAGCTCATGGCTGCGCCTCCTTTTCCGGCAGGCGGCCTCCCCAGCCGATGGTATAACCATAGCGTATCGGGTCCCTTCCCAGCCGGAAGGGCAGCATGAGCCGGGCCAGGGTGAGGATGCCCGCCAGCTCGGTGCGGAAGCGGGAGCGGTAGAGGATTTCTTCCCTGCCCTCCCGGCGGACCCGCTGGGGCACGCAAAGCAGTTGCCCCGCGGCGGCATGCAGGAATTCCGCCATTTCCTCCTCGCCAATTCCGGCGACCTCGGCCAGGCAGGCGGCGGAGAAAAAGCGGTCGTTGGGCTGGGAGAGCAGAAAGCGCAGGCATTTCATCGCCCCCGGCATGGCAAGGACGCGGAAAAGCGCCTGCAGCCGCTCCTCCTCCGTGTCCATCCAGGCATATTTCTCCTCATGGGGCAGGATCAGCAGGCCCAGATTGGCGTCCGGCCCGGTGGCCAGCAGGCCGAACAGATCCGGGCAATCCATCTCCATCACGGCGGCGGAGGTCCGGGCCTGATCCGCGCTGATGCCGTCCGGGGGATACAGGACCCGGGACGGGCGCAAATCCCGGATGGCCTGGCCGTATCGCCCCTGACCGGTGCGTTTCAGGGATCGATACATACCCAGGATGGCGTCGTATTGGAGCAGGAGCCAACGCTGCGCCGCCTCCGCCGGGGGCAGCTCGCCCAGCATCGTCTGCACGCTGTCCTTGTCCGGCTTCTCCTCTTCAAAGAAAACCGCGGGGCTTTCCTCGTAGAACGCCGCGAGGCGGCAGAGAGTGGACACATCTACCTCGTTATCCCCCGTCTCCCATTTGGAGACTGCCTGCGTGGAGACGCCAAGGGCTTCGGCGATCTGCTTCTGGGTATAGCCCCGCTTTTTCCGTTCCTCCGCCAGGCGCTCCGAAAAGCTTCTCTTCTCCATCGGTGTTCAACTCCTTTTCATGCCCAGCATAAACGAAACGGGCCGTGGAGTCAAAAACGAAATGCGCGGGGTTATCAACGGAGAATAGAACGGATTCCCGGTATCCTTCTCCGCGCGGGATTCCCTGTCCCGCCGGCGGTCAGGCGCATCAGCGCGGAGAAGGAGTCAAACCGCTTTTTTCCGTATCAGGCCCTGGCGTGGGCCTCCATGATGCCCCGAAGGGCTTCCCCGGAGCTGGTATGGGAGCGGACGACCTTCGTGGTCACGCCGTCCCGCAGCTCGCTGAGGGCATAACGGAGCATTTTATGGGACATGGTGCTGGTGAACAGCACCAGCAGATCCGGGTTGCCCATCGCGCCCCGCAGGCCGCCAGCCATTTGGGTGAAAACCTTGGCCTTGCAGCCGTATTCCCTGCAAATATCCTTGTATTGCCGTACCATGCGGTCATGGCCTCCGACGATCACAACGCTCATTTTATCCGTTCCCTCCCGTGTTCGTCAGCGATCGCTGACGCTCATTCCATATCACAGGCGGCCCCGACGCCGCCGTGCTTTCCGCCCGTATTGCTTTTGCGACGGAGGCCGCGGTTCCTGCGGCCTCCGTCTTCTGTCATGGCATGCGGTCAATCCCCGCGCTTAACGTAGCGGATCGTGCCGTCGGCGGCATAGAGCGTCAGGACCGTCCGGCCCTGCGCATCTTGCTCCAGGGTGTAGTCAGCGCCCTCCGCTTCACCGGAGGAAAACGCAAAGGCGACGTAAATACCCTTGCCCGCTTCGCTCTCATAGGCATACACATCGAATTCGGAGGTGTTCACGCCGTTCATATAGGTCATGCCGCGCCCCGTTTCATCGATGGTGAAATAGAGGGAAACATCCGCGTAGGCTTCGCCGAAGTCGCTCATGTCCGCATCCCAGGTGCCGATGAAATCGGCGATCTGCTCCAGCGTGCCTTCCATACGCTGAGAATAATCCATGTTTTCCAGGCAGAAAAGGCGGATCACCTGCTTGATGGTCTGCTCATCTGCATCCGCGTCGATCCCCGCGGCCAGCCAGTAGGCATAAGGACCCTTCCTATAGCTCAAAACAGCATTCAGGTCGCTGCCGTAGCGGAATTCCAGATGATAGGTCGTCGCCATGGTGTCCGGCAGGAAGAACAGATAGGTAAATTCCCCGGCGTCCTCCGTGCTGCGGTACAGCTCCCCTTCCGTGGCCATGGGGATCTCCATTCCCTGATAGAGGATCGTCTCCTCCGCCCCCATCACGGCGGTCCCCAGGGATTCATAATGGTAGGTCTGCACAGAACCGTCCGTCAGAGTGACGGCGGCGCTGCCGTCCGGCCGGAAGGTGAACTTTTCCGCGCCGTTGATGAACCAGCAATCGAAAGCATACCCGCCGGAAGCGGTATAGGCCTCCACGGCGGCTTCGCCGTACACATCGGCGCTGATGGAGCTTTTGAGCATCTGCACGATCCCCTCCGCCTGCTGCGTGCCGACGACAGCGGCGCAGGCGTCATGCCAGAGGGCGTCATACCTTTCGTCCAGGATGACGGAGAAGAGATTGGCATATGTCGTTCCCGCTTCGCCCGCGATGGCGCGGAAGGCGTCGGTCTCCTCCGTCTCCCCCAGGTTTTCCGTGACGAAAAGGGTGATGCAGTCGCTCATCAACCGGTCGTCGTAATCCGCCGGGATCGCAGAGGCCAGCCAGTAAGCGTATTCCCCTTCCGTGTAGTTGGTGAGGTTTTCCCTGGAGCCGCCGCAGCGGAATTCCAGATGATAGGTCTCTGCGGGGGTGTCGTCGCTGAAGGCGAAGTAGCGGAAAGCATCCTCCGCCGCGTCGTCGCTTTCATAGACATGCATGGCGGCGGGCAGTTCCATCCCGAAGTAGGTGACCGGCATGTCCTCCACAAAGTGATAACTGTGGCGGAACAGCTCGCGGCCCTGGGCGTCTGCGCCGCTGATCGTGTTTCCTTCCATGGTGAAGACGGCCACATCCCCCGGGAAGAAGCAGTTGAACAGAGCGTTCTCCGGATCGCCGGCATAGGCTTCCACGGCGGCTTCCCCGGAAAGCTCGCCCATGAATCTGACGGTAAACATCTGATAGTAGGCGCTCAGCTCCTCGGCGCTGCTGCAATAGGGCAGCAGCACTTCGCTCCAGAGGGGCATATACTTGTCCAGGCGCATTTCCGGGAAAAGCTCGATATAGCTGCCGGAGAGCTGCGCCAAAAAGGCGTCCGTTCCGGCAAGACAGGTCAGCATGGCCTGAAGCTCGGAAGCATAGACCGCCGCTTTCGGGGAAAACGCCGTTTCAGCGGCGTCCAGCAGGCCGGCACTCAGGGCCCAGCGCACCGCGGGGGCATACCAGGCATTCTGCGCCACGTCCGAATAGGGGAGCTCCTCCCCTGCCGCGTCCGGCTTCCCTGCCCGCTTCCACAAAAACGCGACCAGCTGCGCCCGATCCGCTTCCCCGTCCGGAGAGAACTTCCCGCCGCCGGTGCCATCCGTCAGTCCGGTCTCCGCTGCCCAAAGGACGGCGGGGTAATACGCAGCCCCTTCTTCCACGTCGGAAAAGGGATTCTCCGTCAGGGTCGGTTCCGGGCTGCCCGCCTCGTTCCACAGGGAAACGATGAGCTCGCTGCGGCGCAGCGGAAGCTCGTCCGCCGCAGAAGAAGCCATCGGGAGCACGGCCGTCAGGACGGCCAGCATCAGCAGCAGCGCCAGGATTCTCGTACTTCTCATACTTATTCTCCTTTCCATATAAGTTAGCATTTGCTAACCGTCGGGCGTTTTTTATTCCCCTTTTGGCGGAAAAGGGGAATCGTGCAATTAGCAATTGCTAACTCTTGTGGGAATTATAAAGCATCCTCCGCGGAATGTCAAGCATAGACAGCAGATTCCGTCACAAACGAAAGCCGATCCCTGTCTCGCTTTTTCGCGGAAAGGGAAAAAGCGCTTGACAGGTTAGCAGAAGACAACTATAATCGGATCTAGGGTTAGTGTTATCTAACCCATCGGTCGGGAGCGTACGTTTCTCCTTTTCTTACCTCCCTGTTTTTGGTCGAGCGGCAGAAGGGGCGCTGCAAAATGCAGCGCCCACTTCTGTGACCGGCGATCCCAGGGCATGCCGGGCCGGTCTTGACAGAGCGCTGTATTTTGATAAAATCCATTTGCAGCAACCAATGCAAAATACAGTGCCGCAGCATACGATTATCACTAAGCGATGAAGCCGAATACCCGCGGAAACGCCCCATGCTTCCGCCGGGCGTTTCCCCGAAAAACGACGCACATACGGAGGAGGAAACCATGATCTTTTATTTCACCGGCACCGGGAATTCCTATCAGGCAGCCAGAGCCCTATGCGCAGAGGGAGAGGAGCCCCTGGATCTGGCGAAATGTCTGCGGGAAGGACGAACGGCCTTTGACCTCAAAAACGGAGAAGCTTTGGGCATCGTCTGCCCGGTGTACTATGGGGGCGTTCCCAGCACGGTGCTGGAGTTTGCCGGGGCCCTGCAGGTCTCTCCCCTGCCGGAATACTGCTATACGATCCTGACCTGCGCCTCCTCCGTCTCCGGGGCCGCGGGGCTTCTGGCGGATGCCCTGGCGGCAAAGGGCATTCTGCTGCATGCCGCCTATACGGTCATCATGCCGGAGAACGACGCCGTACACTACACGATTTCCCCGGAGGAAGAACGGGACGCCATCCTGGCCGACGCCGCCGAGGCCCTCAGGGTGATCGGGCGCTGCGTTGATGAACGCCGGAAGCTGGGCCTCCACATCCCGCCCAGAGGCAGGATGGTCACCCAGGCGGCTTACCCCTATTACGAACAGGATCGGGAAACCCGGCATTTCCATGTGGACGATCAGTGCGTGGGCTGCGGGAAGTGCGTGGAGCGCTGCCCCGTGGACGCCATGGTCATGGAGAACGGAAGGCCGAAGTGGGTGAAGGACAAGTGCGCCCTCTGCATGGCCTGCGTCCGCTGCGGCGCGGTGCATTATGACGAAGCCACCAGGGGAAAAAAGCGCTATGTGAACCCTATACTGAAAAGCTGCCATTAGCCATTAATCATTCGCGGAACGTCAAATACAGACAGCATATTCCATCATAAATCACCGCTGCGGCGGGCATACTCCTTTCTGCGGAGATATTCCGCGGGAGGAAACCGCCATGCTGGGAAAGGTCGAGATCTGCGGCGTCAACACGGCCAGCCTGCCTACCCTGACCCAGGAGGAGACCGACGCGCTGCTTCGAAAGGTCCGGGCGGGCGACCGGGAGGCTCGCAGCCGTCTGATCGAGGGGAATCTGCGTCTGGTGCTCTCCGTCATCCAGCGCTTCGCAGCCCGGCGCAGCCAGAAGGGCGAAAGCTGCGACGACCTGTTCCAGGTGGGCTGCATCGGCCTCATCAAGGCCATCGACAACTTCGACGTGGAACAGAACGTGCGCTTTTCCACCTACGGCGTGCCGATGATCATCGGAGAGATACGGCGCTACCTGCGGGACAACAGCGCCGTTCGGGTCAGCCGCAGCATGCGGGACACGGCCTACCGGGTCCTGCAGGCGCGGGAGGCCCTCACCGCCGAGAAGCAGACGGAGCCCACGGTGGAGGAGATCGCGGCAAAGCTGGACATCCGCCGGGAGGACGTGGTGATGGCCCTGGACGCCATTGCCGAACCCGTGAGTCTCTTTGAGCCGGTGTATAACGCCGCCGGGGACGCCATCTATGTGATGGACCAGATTTCCGACGAGCAGAACACCGACGAGAGCTGGCTGGAGCAGATCGCCCTGAACGAGGCCATCGCCCGGCTGACGCCCCGGGAACGGCATATCCTGGCCCTGCGCTTCTGCGAGGGCCGGACCCAGATGGAGGTATCCGCCGAGATCGGCATCAGCCAGGCCCAGGTGTCCCGCCTGGAAAAGAACGCCATAGCAAGGATCAAGAGAGATCTATAAAGAATCGCCCGTGCCGCATCGTCGGCACGGGCGATTCTATTTCCAAGACTCCCTGTTTCGAAACGGAAGCGCCGCTTCTGTTTCGAGGAGGACGTTTCGACGGAATCTGCGGGTATTCGTGCCTGCGCGGATACCCGCCATTCCGGCGAATAAGAACGTCAGTCCAGGGCCAGCAGCTCCCGGATCTGGCTGGTGTAGAGCTCATAGTAGAGGCCCTTCTTCGCCATGAGCTGGTCGTGGCTCCCCTCCTCGGCGATGACGCCGCCCTGGATATAGAAGATGCGGTCGCAGTTGCGGATG
>JAEETX010000112.1 GCA_016286665.1 Oscillospiraceae bacterium | reverse complement strand
CGGTGTCGGGCTCGCAGAAGAACTCCAGCTCCATCTGCTCGAATTCGCAGGTGCGGAAGGTGAAGTTGCCCGGGGTGATCTCGTTGCGGAAGCTCTTGCCGATCTGGCAGATGCCGAAGGGCACCTTCTTGCGGCTGGTGCGCACCACGTTGTTGAAGTTCACGAAGATGCCCTGGGCGGTCTCGGGCCGGAGGTACACGTCGGAGCCGGTCTCCTCGGTGACGCCCTGGTGGGTCTTGAACATGAGGTTGAACTTCTTGATGTCGGAGAAATCGGACTTGCCGCAGCCGGGGCAGGGGATCTCCTTGGCGCGGATGTATTCCACCATCTGCTCGTTGGTCATGGCCTCCACGTTGACGTCCACCTTGTTCTCCTTGGCCCATTCCTCGATGAGCTTGTCGGCGCGGTGGCGGCGCTTGCAGGCGCGGCAGTCGATGAGCGGGTCGTTGAAGTTGGTGACGTGGCCGGAGGCGACCCACACCCGGGGATTCATGAGGATATCCGCGTCCAGGCCCACGTTGTAGGGGCTCTCCTGCACGAATTTCTTCCACCACGCCCGTTTGACGTTGTTCTTGAACTCCACGCCCAGGGGGCCGTAGTCCCAGGTGTTGGCGAGGCCGCCGTAGATTTCGCTGCCGGCATAGATGAAGCCGCGGCCCTTGCAAAGGGCGACGATCTTATCCATGGTCTTCTCTTGATTCGTCATTCCAAATACCCCCATGCGGTTGAGTGATTGAGTTTCTCTTTTGAGATTTATTTATTATATACCGAAAACCGCCAAAGTCAACGAAGGAAGTCACGAAAAAGGCAGAGTTTTCTTGCATTTCCTGTGGAAACAGTCTAAAATGGGGCGATCTGAAAAACGATGGCAGCCGTCCGTTGCGTTTCTGCGGTCTTCTATGGTCTTTCGTCCCCGCCGCAGCGGACAACCTTCCCCTCGGGGGAAGGCGGCAGGTGCCGTCCCCCGCAAGGCGGCTGACGGATGAGGGAAAACCCCGTCTTTCGTCCCCCCGTAAACTCATGGGGGAATCCAAAGGGGGGCCGCAGCCCCCCATTGGTCGTCGGGGAAGGAGTCCAGAGGGAACCGCCTCGAAATAGGTTCCCTTTGGCGGTTTCTTTCGCCGCTTTCTTTGGCGGCAAAGAAAGCGGCCCGCCGGAGGCGACGGGACAGGTTTGCGACACGCAGAGACAACCGGCGAATCCGCAGAGACGCGGTCGATCGTCCGCTGCGGCGGGGACGAGAACAGGACGAAGGCGTTTCGCCTGCGGGTGACCCCATTTCTGACCGCGCAGAAATGGGGGAAAGACGCGCCGGGGAACCGCGTCGGAGCACACGTCGCTCGCTCCGTTTCCGCAGGACCGTGACACTGCGAAAACTCCGTATCGCTCGGTGGCTCCTCCTCTCCAAACCGAAGCAAAGGCTTCGGTTTGGTAAGGACGTTTCGCCGGAATCTTCAAGCATCTTCGCGCGAGGGGACCCGCCGCGGAGCGGTGGGCGCGCGTTCCTCTTAGGTCGGGAGCCGCGCCGTATTCCGGCGAATAAGGACGCGGCGCTGCCCCTTATGGAATCCCCGGCGAGGGTTTATGAAAGACGACGGACGAATGATGACAGAAGATATACAAAACCCAAGGATTGCACTCCCGGAAAGCGAGCTGGTCACTTATGAACTTTGAAGCGGGTTCCTGCGATATCGCCGTGATCGGCGCGGGGCATGCGGGCATCGAAGCCGCCCTTGCCGCCGCGCGCCTCGGCATGGACACCATCATCTTCACCATCAATCTGGACGCCGTGGGCAACATGCCCTGCAACCCCGCCGTGGGCGGCACCGGCAAGGGCCACCTGGTGCGGGAGCTGGACGCCCTGGGGGGCGAGATGGGCAAGGCGGCGGACGAGGCCTGCATCCAATACCGGATGCTGAACCTGGGCAAGGGCCCCGCGGTCCGCTCCCTCCGGGCCCAGGCGGACCGCATCGCCTACCGCCAGCGGATGAAGCGCGCCCTGGAAACCCAGCCGAACCTGCGCCTCAAGCAGGCGGAGATCACCGAAATCGGCCTGGAGAACGGAGAAGTCAGCTTCGTGCGCACCCAGACCGGGGCCACCTACCGCTGCCGGGCCGCCGTCATCTGCACCGGCACCTATCTCCGGGGAAGGACCATCGTGGGCGAGTGCCTGCAGGACAGCGGGCCCGACGGGCTGCACCCCGCCGGCCCCCTCTACGGCTGCCTCAGAGACATGGGCCTTAGCCTCCGCCGCTTCAAGACCGGCACGCCCCCGCGCATCAACGGCCGCACGGTGGACTATTCCCGGCTGGAACCCCAGCCCGGCGACCCGGACCCGGAGCCCTTCTCCTTCACCTGCAGGGAGCCCCTGGAAAACCGGGCGGTCTGCTGGCTCACCTACACCACGGAGGAGACCCATAAGATCATCCGGGCAAACCTCCACCGCTCTCCCCTGTTCTCCGGCGTCATCGAGGGCGTCGGCCCCCGCTACTGTCCCAGCATCGAGGACAAGGTGGTGCGCTTTGCCGACAAGCCCCGGCACCAGCTGTTCCTGGAGCCCATGGGCCTGAACACGGAGGAGGTCTATGTCCAGGGCTTCTCCTCCAGCATGCCGGAGGACGTGCAGCTCCAGATGCTCCACACGGTCGTGGGCCTGGAGCACGCGGAGATGATGCGCCCCGCCTACGCCATCGAATACGACTGCGTGGACCCCCTGGAGCTGCGGCGGACCCTGGAAACGAAAAAGGTGCCCGGCCTCTACGGGGCGGGGCAGTTCAACGGCACCTCCGGCTACGAGGAGGCGGCGGTGCAGGGCTTCGTGGCGGGGGTGAACGCCGCCCTGAAGCTCAAGGGGGAGGAGCCCCTGATCATCGACCGCAGCGAGGGCTATATCGGCGTGCTGATCGACGACCTGGTGACCAAGGGCACGAACGAGCCCTACCGCATGATGACCTCCCGGACGGAATACCGCCTGCTCCACCGGCAGGATAACGCGGACCAGCGCCTGACGGAGAAGGGACACCGCATCGGCCTCATTACCGATGAAAGGCTGGCGGAGGTGCGGGAGAAATACGCCCGGGTGGAGGCGGAGATCGCCCGGCTGGAGAAGACCCACCTGCCCCCCTCGGCGGCACTGAGCGCTTTCCTCACCGAAAAGGGCACCGCCGCCCCCGCCTCCGGCGTGTCCCTGGCGGACCTCATCCGGCGGCCCCAGGTGGACTATGCTTCCCTGGCCCCCTTCGACCCGGGGCGTCCCCGGCTGGACCGGGCGGTCTGGCTCCAGGCGGAGATCCGCCTGAAATACGAGGGCTACATCGCCCGGCAGGAAAAGCAGGCCGCGGAATTCCGGCGGCTGGAAAACCGGCTGCTGCCCCCCGACACGGACTATATGGCCATCCCCACCCTGCGCATGGAGGCCCGGCAGAAGCTGGCTCAGATCCGCCCGGAATCCTTCGGGCAGGCGGGGCGCATCTCCGGCGTCAGCCCCGCGGACATGGCGGCCCTCATGGTCTGGCTGGAAAAGGAGAAGAAATGAGCAAGGGAAAAGTCGTCCTGGGGCTTTCCGGCGGCGTGGACAGCGCCGTCGCCGCCCTGATGCTGCGCTCTGCGGGCTGGGAGGTCTTCGGCGCGTGGCTGGACCTGGGCTTCGGCAGCCCGGAGAAAGCGCGGGAGGCCTCGGCGCAGCTGGGCATCCCCTTCGCCGTGATCCCCGCCGCGGAGGCGCATGAAAAGCTGGTGCGCGCCCCCTTCGCGGAGGAATACGCCGCCGGGCGCACCCCGAACCCCTGCGTTATCTGCAATCCCACGGTAAAGCTCCCCGCCCTGCTGCGCAAGGCTTCCGAGCTGGGCGCGGAAAAGATCGCCACGGGGCACTATGCCCGCATACAGGAAAAGCTCGGCCGCCCCTGCCTGCGGATGGCGGAGGGACCGAAGGACCAGAGCTATATGCTCGCCCGCGTGGGCCCGGAGCTTCTGGAAAAGCTGATCTTCCCCCTGGGGGAAACGGACAAGACGGAGACCCGCGCCCTGGCCGCCGCCGCCGGCCTTCAGGCGGCGGAAGCGCCGGACAGCCAGGATATCTGCTTCATCCCCGACGGGGACTACGGCAGCTGGCTGGAAGCGCGGGGCATGGGCCTGCCCGCAGGGGACTTCACGGACGCCTCCGGGAAGGTGCTGGGAAAGCACCGGGGCGCTCACCGCTACACCGTGGGGCAGCGGCGGGGCCTGGGGGTCAGCGGGCCCGGCCGCCTCTATGTCTGCGCCCTGGACCTCGGGCGCAACACCGTGGTGCTGGGGCCGGAGGAACAGCTGATGACCTACACCTTATTTATTAAAGATATCTGCTGGGGCGCCATGGAGCCGGCGGAAAAGCCCTTCCGCTGCCGCGTGCGCCCCCGGAGCCGCCCGACATTCTTTGACGCGGAGGCTTCTCCGCGGGAGGACGGCCTCCTCCTGGGCTTCTCCGCGCCCCTGCGGCGCATCGCCCCCGGTCAGCTGGCGGCGGGCTATGACGAAGACGGCTTCCTGCTGTTCGCCGGGACCGTCGCCTGATTTCCGCCTGTCCCGGGCGGCCGTTTACAGGAAAATTTCTCCGCCGGAATCCTTCCGGCGGAGAATTCTTTTTCCCTTCCGTCTTTCGATCGGCTCCCCGGCGTATTGTTGGATTTATGCCATTTTCCTTATTATATTTTCATTTCCGACAGATGATATTTTATTACATTTTCATTTCTTTCTCATTTCCGGCGGGCTTTTTTCTCGCCCCGATCCCGCCGTATCCCCCGGTGTTTTGGTACTGTTTCTCTATATTTAGGTGTTTTTTTACGCTTTCCTGTTGATTTTATACAAGAACTATGCTATAGTGCAGGAGTAATATTTCCGTAATATTTTCGGAAAAAAATCTGAAGAAAGGAAAACGCTATGAAAAGGAAATTTGCACTGATCCTCGCTGTGCTGTTTGTCCTGGCCCTGTTCGCGGGCTGCGGCGGCAATGGCGGCGGCGGTGGCGGCACGGCCACGCCGACCCAGGCCCCCAGCAATCCGACCCAGGCTCCCCAGGGCGGCGGCGACAGCACCCCGGCCCCCCAGGGCGGCGGCAGCGACACCCCCGCGCCTCAGGTCGACGAAGGCCCCTACAAGCTTGCCTACGGCAAGTTTGCCACCGACGCCGACGGCTTTGCCACGGAGCAGTACGAGTATGAGCTGCCCCTGAGCACCACCGACGAAGTCTTCACCAACATGACCCTCAGCTTCACCCCCCAGTATCTGCCTGAGGGCGGCATGGGCGACCTGCCCATGTATGCCGGCATGGAAGAGATGACCGGCGTCCATATGGAGTACAACGTCATCGCTTCCGCCTCCTTCGCGGAGACCCTCTCCGTCATGGAAGCTTCCGACGAGATGTGCGACATCACCGCCGGCTTCTATGCCTACCATCAGGGCTCCTCCCTGGCCGAGGCCATTGAGGAAGAGATCATCATCAACCACTATGACTGGAAGGACTACGCTCCCAACTACACCTACCAGGTGCAGAAGTGGAAGTTCATCGACGCCATGTGGGGCAACGTCAACACCCCCACCACCACCAAGTGGAGCGGCTTCGTGGACTTCTATGACGAGCCCTGCCAGACCACCGGCTACTTCATGCGCGGCGACTGGATGGATAAGCTGGGCCTGGACGCCTACAACATCCGCACCTTCGACGAGTGGCACGACGTGCTGATGGCCATCAAGAGCGGCGGCTTCGGCAACTGCGAGTACCCCCTGCAGGTCTACTCCAATCTGGACGCTTACGCCAACGTCTGGAACGACTTTGAGACCACCCCCTATGCGGCCGGCCCCGCTTTCCAGCGCGTCGTCGACGGCAAGGTCATCTTCAACGGCACCTCCGATGAGGACCTGGTCCTCATGCAGTACCTGAAGGGCTGGTTCGACGACGGCATCATCAGCCCCTACTTCCAGTCCCTGAGCGGCCTGGAGGACATCACCGCCGACGTCACCAACGGCAACTGCGGCTGCGCCTTCTTCAACCCCTCCGAGATCGCCGGCACCGAGTCCAGCTGTGTCGAGCCGGGCGCCCGCTTCGACGTTATCCCCATCCTGGTGCGCGAGCGCGGCAACGTCATCCACTGGCACCTTGACCCCGACGAGTTCGGCGGCACCGGCGGCTCCGTCGCCTACCGCTGCGAGAACATCCCCCTGGTCGTCACCTGGCTTGACTGGGCCTATTCTCCCTTCGGCTCTGACTGGCGCAACTACGGTCCCGAGGGCACCTACTGGAACTACAACGAGAACGGCGACCGCGAGTGGAACGAGATCATCACCGGCTTCGAGCTGGGCTCCGGCTGGGCCACCATGGCCTACCTGCAGAACCCCATGGACTGCGGCCTGAACTGCTGGACCCGCAACTACAAGTATCCCGGCGGCGAGCGTCTCCTGCACTTCTTCGAGGTCTGGAACGAGTGCCTGGATTACTACGACGGCATCTACAACTACCCCGCTGCCTGCAAGCTCTCCGACGAGGATTCCTCCGAAGTCTCTAACCTGCGGGCCGACGTCAACACCTACTTCTCCGAGAACTACGTGCTGTTCCTGCTGGGCGACCTGCCCTTCAGCGAGTGGGATAACTTCCAGAATCAGCTGGCCTCCCTCGGCCAGGACCGCATCACCGAGATCTATCAGGAGACCTACGACGAGTACATGGCGGCCAACGCCTGATTTCCCTGACGGGAGGCGGATTCACGTCTGAACGGGTCAATTCGATCCAAAAAGGTCCAACAAAAAACACAGCGGGCTTCTCGCCCGCTGTGTTTTTCTGCCTCCTTCGCGAGCGGGAAACGCTTCCCTCCCTTTCCCGTCCTTCCCTTTTCTCAAAAAACCGTAGCATTCCGGGAACATGTTGTAAATTCGCCAATCCATAGGCTTTCTATATTTTGTATTTGAAATTATAGGATCACCGTTCCCTTTTCCTGCAGGATCGCTCCCAAAGCCGGCGCCGGGCGCGGGAGCCGGCGGAGCTTTCCGGCGGCCGCCCGCGATTTCCTTACAAAACGGTTGATTTTGCCAGAGCACTGTGCTATAGTCAATGGGTAAAAATTCCGTAATCACACGGAAAAATCTGTAGAAAGGGAAAACGCTATGAAAAGGAAACTCGCACTGATCCTCGCTGTGCTGTTTGTCCTGGCCCTGTTTGCGGGCTGCGGCGGCAATGGCGGCGGCGGTGGCGGCACGGCCACGCCGACCCAGGCCCCCAGCAATCCGACCCAGGCGCCCCAGGGCGGCGGCGACAGCACCCCCACCCA
>JAEETX010000031.1 GCA_016286665.1 Oscillospiraceae bacterium | reverse complement strand
CTGACCAAGTTCACGGGCCGTGTCTACGTCCTGACCAAGGAAGAGGGCGGCCGTCATACCCCCTTCTTCAACAACTATCGCCCCCAGTTCTACTTCCGTACCACCGACGTGACCGGCGTCATCACCCTGCCTGACGGCGTCGAGATGTGCATGCCCGGCGACAACGTCGACATGAAGGTCGAGCTGATCACCCCCATCGCCATCGAGAAGGAGCTGCGCTTCGCCATCCGTGAAGGCGGCCGTACCGTTGGCTCCGGCGTCGTTATCGCCGTCGAGGAGTAATCCTGAGCTGAAAGTGCATAAGGGGACCGCCAAAAGGCGGTCCCCTTCTTTTTTTTCCAGAAAATGAGAAGAAACACTTGCTAATTTTCATCAGCCGGTGTATATTATACATATGGGAATTTATACGCAGTTTTAATTCCGTGGTTACAGGCAGAGAACGGCGGGTATTCCGCGAGAGGAGATAGCGTCATGTTCAGCATCGGAGATCAGATCGCCCACCCCCTGCACGGCGCAGGCGTGATCGACGGAATCGAAGAACGGCGGATCAACGGTGTTACCCGGAAATACTATCAGTTCCGGCTGCCCGCGGGCGGCATGGAGGTCATGATCCCCGTGGATCACTGCGAGGAGATCGGCATCCGTCCCATCATCACCGCCGAGGAAGCCGACGAGCTGCTGCAGGAGCTGGGGGACATCGAGATCGACATGACGCAGAACTGGAACCGCCGTTACCGGGAGAATATGATCCGCATCAAAAGCGGCAACCTGGTGGAGGTGGCCCGCGTGATCAAGGGCCTCATGGCGCGGGACGCGGAAAAGGGCCTCAGCACCGGCGAGCGGAAGATGCTGCGCAGCGCGAAGCAGATCCTGATTTCGGAGGTCGTGCTTGCCAAGCACTGCGCCTATGAGGAAGTGGAGCAGCGGATCAACCTGGCGATGGCATGAGGTAAGGGAAGCGGAAGGAAGGACAAAAGGGGTCGGGTTTATCCCGGCTCTTGTTTTTGAAGAAGCTCCGCCTTTGATGGATTTCGTACAATGAAGATCAGTTTCAAGGAAAAGATTAAGAGGAAACAGAATAAGCCGGGCCTGGTATCCGCCGTGATCGTGGCCGCCGGCAGCAGCAGCCGCATGGGCGGCGGGGACAAGCTTGCCATGCCCCTGGCGGGAAGCACGGTGATCAGCCGCACCATCCGCGCGTTTCAGGACTGCCCGGAGGTGGGGGAGATCGTGCTGGTGCTCCGGAAGGGGGCGGAAAAAAGCGCCCTGGGGGGGGCCTCCGGCTGCGATAAGCTCGCCAGGATCGTCCACGGGGGCGAAAGCCGCACCGCCTCGGCCTATGCCGGGGTCACGGCCTGCGACCGGACTTCGGAGATCATCCTCATTCACGACGGGGCCCGCCCCCTGGTGACGGCGGAGGTCATTCAAAACGCGATCAAAGGGGCGCGGGAATTCGGGGCCGCCGTGCCGGTGACGCCGGTCACGGACACGATCAAGGTGGGGAAGGGCGGCTTTGCGGATTCTACGCCCGAGCGCGCCAGCCTCTTTGCCGCCCAGACGCCCCAGGCCTTTCGCGCCGAGCTCATCAAGGCGGCCTTGAAGGACGCCGTGGACCAGGGCCTCGCCCTCACCGACGACTGCGCCGCCGTGGAACGGCTGGGCATGCGGGTGAAGCTGGTGGAAGGGGATGCGCGCAACCGCAAGATCACCCTGCCCTCGGACCTCGCCCTGGCGGAAGCCCTTTGGAAGGAGATGCATCCATGAGGATCGGACACGGGTACGACGTTCACCGCATCGTGCCGGAGCGAAAGCTCATACTCTGCGGTGTGGAGATCCCCTGGGACGGACGGGGCCTGCTGGGCCATTCCGACGCGGACGTGGCGGCCCACGCCCTGATGGACGCCATCCTCGGGGCCGCAGCCCTGGGGGACATCGGGCAGATGTTTCCCGACGACGATCCCCGCTATGCGGGGGCGGACAGCATGGACTTGCTGCGCGCGGTCTGCGCCAGGGCGGCAGAGGCCGGCTACCGGCTGGGCAACTGCGATATCACCATCCTGGCCCAGCGGCCGAAGCTCATGCCCCATATCCCCGCCATGCGGCAGCGCCTGGCGGAGGTGATGCGCACCCAGCCGGGGCGCGTCAGCGTCAAGGCCACCACGGAGGAGGGCCTGGGCTTCACCGGCGCGCAGGAGGGCATCGCCGCCCACGCAGTGGTGCTGTTGGAGGAAAGGGCCAGGATCACACGCCTATGAACGTTCATAAAGCAGAATTTATCAAATCCGCCGCCGCAGCGAAGGATTTTATCCGGGACGGGCGGCGTCAGATCGCCTTTGCCGGGCGCTCCAACGTGGGCAAGAGCTCGGTCATCAACCGTCTGCTGAACCGCAAAAACTTCGCCAGAGTGGGGAACACGCCGGGCAAGACCGTCCATGTGAACTATTTTCTGGTGGACGAGGTGTGGCTGGTGGACCTGCCGGGCTACGGCTATGCCAAGGTCTCCCAGAGCGAGCGGGACCGGTGGGCCAGGCTCATGGAGAGCTATTTCCGCTCCGGCCTCGTCGCCGCCGGGGTGCTGATCGTGGATGCGCGCCACGCCCCCACGGCGGACGACGTGACCATGCTGGAATGGTTCCGCAGCACCGGCTGCCCCATGACGGTGGTCGCCAACAAGCTGGATAAGGTGAAAAAGAGCCAGCGGGAGGCATGTCTGGAAACCGTGCGCCGGACCCTCGGACTGACGGAGGGGGACACTCTGATCCCCTTCTCGGCGGAGGACGGCACCGGGCGGGACGCGCTCCTGGCCGCCCTGGAGGCGATGGCATGAGCTTCGGCAGCGTCCTCCGGGGCCTGGACTGGAGCTATCTCACGGACCTTCTGGAGCAGGTCGTCCCCGCCCTCCTCTGCATCATGATCCATGAGATCTGCCACGGGGCGGCGGCCTACGCTCTGGGGGACCGGACGGCGGCCACCCAGGGCCGCCTCAGCCTGAACCCCCTGCATCACATCGACTGGTTCGGCCTTGTGATGCTGGCGCTTTTCCATTTCGGCTGGGCGAAGCCCGTCAGCGTGGATATGCGCAATTTCAAGCGTCCCAAGCGGGATATGGCCATCACGGCCCTGGCGGGCCCCGTGAGCAATTTCCTCCTGGCGGCCCTGGCCCTTTTTCTCCTCGGCCTTTTCTACCGGGACCTGTATGCCGGGAGCGTCGGGCGGTTCTTCATCCGCCTGCTGCAATATACGGCCATCCTCTCTATCTCCCTGGGCCTGTTCAACCTCATCCCCATCCCGCCCCTGGACGGGAGCAAGGTGCTGTTTTCCTTCTTGCCGGACCGGGCCTATCTCCGGCTCATGGTGCTGGAGAGATACGGCATGTTTTTCCTCATGGCCCTGGTGCTCATCATGAACCGGGCCTTCGACGTGAGCCCCGTCGCCAGGGCCTCCCAGGCCGTGTATAACGTATTTGTCCGCATCGCCGTATTTGCGGATTCGCTTCGAGGATAGCTATGGACGACCTGACCTTTCATCTGCCCAATCTGGTCAACAATAAGGGGGAGCAGACGGATTTCACCGGGCCCCTGAGCCTGATCCTGCAGCTGCTGAGCCGCAACAAGGTGGAGATCAAGGATATCCGCATCGGCGACATCCTGGACCAGTATATGGAATGGCTCTCGCGCATGGAGCGCATGGACCTGGAGGTCACCGGGGAATTCATCACCATGGCCTCCTATCTCCTGTATATCAAGGCGAAGACCCTCCTGGAGGGCACGCGGGACGTGGAGGAGCTGGGCGAGCTCATCTCCTCCCTGGAAGCGCAGCAGCGAAAGGAGACCCTGGAGCGCATGAAGCTGGCGGCCGACTGGCTGGCCGGCCGGAGCGGCCTGGGGGAGGGCATCTTCATCCGCACGCCGGAGCCCATCACCGGCCCGCCGGAATACCGCTATGCCCACCATGCTCTGGAGCTGCTGCGGGCCCTGAAGGAGATCGTGGGCCGGGAGCGGGACGCCGCGAACGCGCCCCGGCCCGTCCCCATGCCCGCGCCGCTCACTTATTCCATCCGGGATAAATCGGATGAGATTTTGCTGCGGCTCCGGGACCGGGGGAAAATCTCCCTGGCGGCCCTCTTTTCCGAAAGCCGCAGCCGCTCCGAGCTGACCGCCGCTTTCCTGGCGGTGCTGGAGCTTTACCGGGCCGAGCAGATCGGCCTTCTGGACACGGAGACCGGCCTGGAACTGACCCGATTCGAGGAGTAGTGCAGCCATGGAAGTTGACAGCATCATCGAAAGCATCCTTTTCGCCTCCGGCGACCCCTTCCCGGTGGAGCGGCTCATGGCCCTGCTGGACCTGAGCCGGGAGGAGGTGCTGGCCGCCGCCCGGCGCATCGGGGACGGTTACCGCTATGAAAACCGGGGCATCCGCCTGCTGATCCTGGAGGACAGCCTGCAGCTGGGTTCCGCGCCGGAGAACGCCGATTGGGTGCGCCGGGCGCTGGACACCCGCAAGCCCGCCCGCCTCAGCCCCGCCGCGCTGGAGGTGCTGGCCATCGCCGCCTATTTCCAGCCCGTCACCCGCACCTATATCGAGCAGATACGGGGCGTGGACAGCAGCTACACCGTGGGCCTCCTGGTGGACAAGGGCTTTCTGGAGCCCTGCGGCCGGCTGGACGCCCCCGGCAGGCCCATGCAGTTTCAGACCACGGCGGCCTTCCTCCGCGTTTTCGGCCTGGAAAGCCTGGAGGAGCTGCCCGCCTACGGGGACGCTTCGGAGCCGGAGCAGCCCGACGCCCGGGAACTGGCGGAGAGCCTGCCGGAGGTCCGGGATTGAAAGCGCTCATCTGGATCGCGGCCATCCTGGCCGCGCTGATCTGCCTCCCGCTGCTGGTGCGGCTGCGCGTCACGGGCGTCTACGGGGAGGCGGGCCCTTCCCTGCGGGCAGCCCTGGGGGCGGTCCCCATGCTGACGGTCCCCCGGGCGCCGGGGGCGAAAAAAGCGAAGCGGGAAAAGAAGCCCAAACAGGCAAAAAAGCCGAAAAAGAAAAAAGAGGAAACCGAGGAAAAGGACAAGGGCGGCTCCGTTCCGGGATTCCGCAGTCTGCTTCCCATAATCTCAAAAGCGCTGGGAAAGCTAAAGCGCAGGCTCAGCATCGATGAACTCACGCTATGGTATCTCAGCGCGGGGGACGACCCTGCGTCGACGGCCCTGATGTTCGGCGGCGCCAGTGCATCGGCGGAGGTCCTGGTCCGGGCGTTGGAAAGCCTGTTCCGGGTGAAACAGCGGGATATCCGCACTTCGGTCAGCTTCACGGAGCCGAAGCCGAGGGTCTATGTCCGGCTGCGGCTGTCCGTTTCCCTGGGCGTCCTCATCTGGATCGCCGCCGGGGCGGCTTTGGCATACAGTAAAGCCCGGAGGGACGCGGGCAAGAAATAGGGAGGAAACACCATGGAAAAGCATGCCATCGGAGAACTCATGGAAAAGACCATGTCCAAGATCCGGGAGATGGTGGATGTGAACACCATCGTCGGCTCGCCCATCACCACCGTGGACGGGATCACCCTGATCCCCGTCAGCAAGGTGAGCTTCGGCTTTGCCGCCGGCGGCTCGGACTTTCAGAGCAAAAAGGACAAGGATAAGGAGGGCTCTCCGGATTCCTTCGGCGGCGGCAGCGGCGCCGGGGTGAAGATCGAGCCCGTGTCCTTCCTGGTCATCCGGGACGGGAACGTGCGCATGATCAGCGCCAATGCCCAGCAGCAGAGCTCCGTGGAGAAGTTTGTCGATGCGATGCCTGATATCATCGACAAGGTCAAGGAGGTTCTGCCGAAAAAGAAGGATGAGGAAACGGATAGCGACAGCGATACCGAGAATTAGTCTTGCCCTGATGCTGCTCCTGCAGCTGCTGCCCGGCGCCGTCCGGGCGGCGGAAGAGCCGGCTGTCTCCGCCCGCGCGGCGGTGGTGGCCGAGCTGGAGACGGGGCGCATCCTGTTTGAAAAGAATCCGGACATGCCCATGAAGGCGGCCAGCACCGTGAAGATCCTCACGGGGCTGCTGGCCGTGGAAAAGCTGGACCCGGCTGCGGAGATCACCGTGCGCCCGGAATGGACGGGGCTGGAGGGCTCCTCCATGCATCTCCGGCCCGGCCAGCGGATCACCGTGGGTGAGCTGCTGCGGGGCCTGCTGCTGGTTTCCGGCAACGACGCGGCCATGGCGCTGGCCTGCGCCGCGGCGGGCAGCGAGGAGGCCTTCACGGCGCTGATGAACGAGCGCGCCGCGGCTCTGGGCATGACCGGCAGCGTCTTCACCGACGCCAGCGGGCTCGGCTCGGAGGGCCACCGGGTGACGGCCAGGGATATGGCGGTCCTGGCCCGGGCGGCCATGAAAAACGAAAGCTTCCGCGCCATCGTCTCCCTGAAGACCGCGGAGGCGGCGGGGCAGACCCTGCGCAATCACAATAAGCTGCTCTGGCAGTACGAGGGGGCCGTGGGCGTCAAGACCGGCTACACGAAGGCCGCGGGCAGGACCCTCGTTTCCTGCGCGGAGCGCGGCGGGCTGACCCTCGTCTGCGTGACCCTGGACGACCCCCGGGATTGGGAGGATCACGCAAGGCTCCTGGACTGGGGCTTCGGGCAGCTGGAAGCCGCGGACCTGTCCGGCATGGCGTGGACCGTGGAGGTGGTCAGCGGCCTCATGCCGGCGACGGTCCGCCCCGACGGCAGCCTTCGGCCGGCCCTCCCCAGAGAGGGGAAGACCTGGGAGGTGGAGCTGCCGCCCTTCCTCTATGCCCCGGTGGAAGCCGGGGAGACGGTGGGCTTCCTCCGCTGCCGGGACGAGGCGGGGAATCTCCTGTGTGAAGTCCCCCTGCGCTGCGCGGAGGGCGTGCCCCTGGACCCCGGCCAGAAGCTCAGCTTCCGGGAGAAGCTCCGCTGGGCCTGGCGCTTTGCCTGCCGTCACAGCGCCGGTTATCCCCAATATGCTTTCTACTGACGAGGAACGATATGGAAGAACGACTGCAAAAGCTCCTGTCCCGATATGGCGTCGCCTCCCGCCGGGAAGCGGAGGAGCTGATCCTCTCCGGCCGGGTCACGGTGAACGGCCGGCCCGCCGCCCTGGGGATGAAGGCCGACGAGGACAGGGACGCGATCCTTGTGGACGGAAACCCGCTTGCCCGAAGGGAGCAGCGGGTTTACATCATGCTGAACAAGCCCCGGGGCTGCCTCTGCACCCGGAAGGACGAGAAGGGGCGGAAGACGGTGCTGGACTATCTCGGCGGCTGCCGCGCCCGCGTCTGGCCCGTGGGGCGGCTGGACCTGAATTCCGAGGGGCTGCTGATCCTCACCGACGACGGAGAGCTGACCAACGCCCTGACCCACCCCAGCCACGGGGTGGAGAAGGTCTACAGCGTCCGCGTGGCGGGCGCCGACATCCCCGGCGCGCTGAAGCTCCTCAAGGGCGAGCTCATGCTGGAGGACGGCCCGGCGAAAGCCCGGCGTGTGCGCCTCCTCCGGGACGACGGGGAGCGGGCCATCCTGGAGATCACGGTGACGGAGGGGCGCAAGCACCTGGTCAGGAACCTCTGCGCCGCCGCGGGGCTGGAGGTGAAGCGCCTCATCCGCCTGTCTGAAGGGGGGCTCAGCCTGGGCGAGCTGCGCACGGGCTGCTGGCGGTATCTGGAGGAAGGGGAAGTGGCCGAGCTGAAGCGCGCTTCCGGGCTCCGGTGAACGCGGACCCCGGAAGGGGCAACAATTCACAGTTTGTATATTGCATTTCCTTTGCCGCTTGATATATGATACATAAGATCGGGATCCACACAGGGATGCAGAGAGAAGGATGCACATGGAAAAGGACATCATTTCCGTCATCCAGGAAAAGCAGCGCGGCTTTTCCAAGGGGCAGAACCGCATCGCCCGCTATATTTCCGAGAATGCGGACAAGGCCGCCTTTATGACGGCGGCGAAGCTGGGGCAGAAGGTGGGGGTCAGCGAATCCACCGTGGTCCGCTTTGCGCTGGAGCTGGGCTTCGAGGGCTATCCCGAAATGCGCCGGGCCCTGCAGGAGATGATCCGCAACCGCCTCACCAGCGTGCAGCGCATCGAGGTCGCCAAAACGGTCATCGGCGGCAGGGACACCCTGTCGGCCATCCTCAATTCCGACATGGAAAACATCACCCGCACCCAGGCCGAGCTGGACCGGGGAAAGTTCGACGCGGCGGTGGAAGCCCTGCTGAAGGCGAAGCACATCTATATCCTGGGCACGCGCACCAGCGCGGCCCTGAGCATGTTCATGGGCTTCTATTTCAATATGCTGTTTGAAAATGTCAAGGTGCTGTATGAGAACACCGCCGGGGAAGTATTTGAACAGATCATGCGCATCGGGCCGGGGGATGTGTTCGTGGGCATCAGCTATCCCCGCTATTCCAAGCGGACGGTGAAGGCCGTGCGCTTCGCCAAGGAGCGGGGGGCCACGGTGCTGGCCATGACGGACGCGGAGACCTCTCCCATCGCCGCCGGGGCGGACATCTGCCTGCTGGCGCGCAGCGACATGGTCTCCTTTGTGGACAGTCTGGTGGCGCCCCTGAGCCTCATCAACGCCCTCATCGTGGCCGTCAGCGACCGGAAGCCCGGCGTGGCCGCCACCTTCATGGAGCTGGAAGAGGTCTGGAACGAATACGGCGTGTATGAAAAGAATTCCGACTGAGGTCTGCGTGGTGGGCGGCGGCGCGGCGGGACTCATGGCGGCCCTCAGCGCCGCGGAGGCGGGGGCGGAGGTCCTGCTGCTGGAAGGGCAGGAGCGCCCGGCGAAGAAGCTGCGCATCACCGGCAAGGGCCGCTGCAACCTCACCAACGACTGCGCCCCCGAGGACGTGCTGAAAAACGTGACGCGCAACGCCCGCTTTCTCCACAGCGCACTTCGCGCCTTTCCCCCTTCGGAGGTCATGGCCTTTTTCGAGGACCTGGGCGTGCCCCTGAAGACCGAGCGGGGCAGCCGGGTCTTCCCGGTCTCCGACCGGGCGGGGGACGTGGCGGACGCGCTGACGGCTGCGGTGGAGCGCCGGGGGCGCATCCTGCGCCTGCGGGCGCGGGAAATACTGACCTCCGAGGGAGCCGTTGCCGGCGTCCTGGGCGGGGATATGCGCATCGACTGTCCGGCGGCCGTCCTCTGCACCGGCGGCCTCAGCTATCCGAAAACCGGCTCCGACGGGGACGGCTACCATATGGCCCGGAAGCTGGGCCACACCGTGGAGCCCCTTTCTCCCTCCCTGGTGCCCCTCACCTCCCCGGACGGGGACTGCGCCGCCATGCAGGGCCTCAGCCTGCGCAACGTGACCCTGACCCTGCGGGAAAAGGGCGGCAAAAAGCTTTGGAGCGAGCTGGGGGAGATGCAGTTCACCCATTTCGGCGTCACCGGGCCCCTGGTACTCTCCGCCTCCGCCCATATGGAGCCGGGAAAGGCTTATGAGATCGTGCTGGACCTGAAGCCGGGCCTCCCGGAGGAAAAGCTGGACGCCCGGCTGGTGCGCATGTTCGGGGAAAACCGCAACCGGGATTTCCGCAACAGCCTGGATGATCTGCTGCCCAGGAGCATGATCCCGGTGATCGTCCGCCGCAGCGGCATCCCGCCGGAGACGAAGGTGCACGATATCACGCGCCCCCAGCGCCTGAAGCTGCTGGAAACGCTGAAGCGCTTTTCCCTGGCAATCGACGGCACGCGCCCCATCGAGGAAGCGGTCGTCACCCGGGGCGGCGTGAACGTGAAGGAAGTGGAGCCCGGCACCATGGCCTCCCGGCTGGTTCCGGGGCTTTGGTTCGCGGGAGAGATCCTGGACCTGGACGCCTATACCGGCGGCTTCAACCTGCAGATCGCCTGGTCCACGGGCCGGGCGGCGGGAAGGGCCGCCGCGGCATACGCTTTGGAGCACAGAAGGAGCGAGGAAGCATGAAGAACATACAGGTAGCCATCGACGGACCCGGCGGCGCGGGGAAGAGCACCATGGCCAAGGCCCTGGCGAAGGCGTGCGGCCTGAACTATGTGGATACCGGCGCGATGTACCGCACCGTGGGCCTGGCGGCCCTGCGGGCGGGGGCGGACCCCCTGGACGGGGAGGAAGTGCCGAAGCTGCTGCCCCATATGCACCTGGGCGTCCGGTATATCGGCGGGGAACAGCGCATGTTCCTCTGGGACGAGGACGTGACGGACTGCATCCGCACGCCGGAGGTCAGCGCCGCCGCCTCCGCCGTCAGCGCCATGCCCCCCGTGCGGGCCTATCTGCTCAGGACCCAGCAGGACCTGGCGGAGGAATGCAGCGTCGTGATGGACGGGCGGGACATCGGCACCGTGGTGCTGCCCCGCGCCGGGCTGAAAATCTTCCTCACCGCCACGGCGGAGGAGCGCGCCCGCCGCCGCTTCCTGGAATTGCAGGAGCGGGGCACGCCCCAGCCCTACGAGCAGGTGCTCAGGGAAATGAACGAGCGGGACGAGCGGGACACCAAGCGCGCCGCCGCGCCCCTGCGCCCCGCAGAGGATGCGGTGCTGCTGGATACCACCGCCATGACCGAGGCGGAGGTGCTGGAAAAGCTGATGCAGCTGGTGAAGGAGCGGTGGGGCGAATGAACATCGACCGCAACTTCCGCATCGCCTATCGCTTCATCATCCCCGTCGTCACCTTTCTCTATCCCCTGCGCATCCGCCACAGCGAGCGGGTGCCGGAGGGGCCCATGGTGATCTGCGCCCCCCATTCCAAGCTGGTGGACCCTTTTCTGCTCTGCGCCCTGCTGACCGTCCGCCGCTTTCCCCGCTTCCTTTCCAAGAAGGAGCTTTTCTCCAAGCCGGTGGTGGGGGCCTTCCTGCGGTCCATCGGCATGATCCCCGTGGACCGGGGCAAGGCGGATATCTCCGCCATCCGCACGGCCCTGGGCATCCTGAAAAACCGGGGCATCATCGGCATCTTCCCGGAGGGCACCCGGGTGAAGGAGGACGAGGGCTCCGAGGCCAAGACCGGGGCGGTCATGCTGGCCTCCCGCACGGGCGTCCCCATCCTGCCGGTGTGGATGCCCCGGAAAAAGCGCCTTTTCCGTAAGGTGGATGTGATCGTCGGCGAACCCTACACCCTGCCGGCGCTGCGGGGGAACGCGGAATATCTTCCCCATGCCGAGGAGCTGATGCGCCGCATATCTTCGCTCCAGGCGGAGGCCGGGCCGTGTACCTGAGGATCGCGGCGACGGCCGGCTTCTGCTACGGGGTGCGCCGGGCCATCGCCATCGCGGAGAAGGAGGCGGAGGGCGGCTGCGTCGTCCTGGGGGAGCTCATCCACAACCGCATGGAGATGGACCGCCTCCGCCGTCTCGGCCTGCGCAGCGCGAAGACCGTGGAGGAGATCGGGGCGGGGGAGACCGTGCTCATCCGCTCCCACGGAGAGCCGGACAGCGTCTTCCGCGCCCTGGAGGCCAGGGGCTGCCGGGTGGTGGACGCCACCTGCCCCAATGTCAGCCGCATTCACCGCATCGTGCGGGAAGCGGCGGAAAAGGGGCGCAAATGCATCGTCATCGGCGACCGGGATCATCCGGAGGTGCGGGGCATCGTGGGCTCCGCGCCGGGGGTGGAGGTGCTGCGGGACGCGTCGGAGGCCGAAAACTGGATCAAATTGGCAGGGCTGCCCCCCGAAACGCCCCTTACCGTCGTGTACCAGACCACGGAAATCCGTGAACGCGTGAAAAAATGCGCGGAAATCCTAAAAAAAGTGTTTACGAATCAGGAAAACTTTGATACAATATGCGATGCCACGTTTCGTCGCCAAAAAGAGGCGACGGGGCTATCCGCCATATGCGATGCCATGCTTGTGGTAGGAGACAGGAGCAGTGCAAACACGAGACGGCTGGCCGAAGTCTGTGCCGGCCGGTGCCCCAAGGTGATTTTTGCGGAAACAGCCTCTGAGCTCGACCTGTCAGACCTGAAAGATGTCATAACATTGGGGGTGACCGCTGGGGCCTCGACCCCGGCGTGGATAATTAAGGAGGTTTGTGCAAAGATGACCGATGAACTGAAGATCGAAGAAATCAAAGCTGAAGAAACCGCGGAAGCGGAAGCGGCCGCCGCTGCGGAGGCCGTGAGCGAGGAGACTGTGAGCGCGGAAGCGCCCGCTCCCCAGGAGACGGAAAACGCGCCCGAATCCTTCGACGAAATGCTGGAAAAGAGCTTCAAGACTTTGAATAACGGAGACAAGGTCACCGGGATCGTGGCCTCCATCGGCCCCAGTGAGATCACTGTGGACCTGGGCACCAAGCATTCCGGCTACATCCCGCTGTCCGAGCTCAGCGACGATCCCGACGTGAAGCCCGAGGACGTCGTGCAGGTGGGGCAGGAGATCGAGACCTTCGTCATCCGCGTCAACGACGTGGAGGGCACGGTGCAGCTCAGCAAGAAGCGGCTGGATACCGTGAAGAACTGGGACAGCATCGAGGCCGCGCGGGAGGATCGCGTTCCCGTGGAAGGCACCGTCACCGAGGAGAACAAGGGCGGCATCGTGGTCAATGTCCGGGGCATCCGGGTCTTCGTGCCCGCCTCTCAGACGGGGCTGCCCAAGGATGCGCCCATGTCCAGCCTGCTGAAGACCAAAGTCCAGCTGCGCATCACCGAGGTCAACCATGCCCGTCGGCGCGTGGTGGGCTCCATCCGCGCCGTGCAGTATGAGGCCCGCAAGGCCGCCGCGGAGAAGACCTGGGCGGAGATCGAGGAAGGCAAGAAGTATCAGGGCGTCGTCAAGTCCCTCACCAGCTACGGCGCGTTCGTGGACATCGGCGGCGTGGACGGCATGGTCCATGTCTCCGAGCTGAGCTGGAAGCGCATCCACAATCCCGCCGAGGTGCTGAAGGTGGGCGACGAGATCGAGGTCTATGTCATTTCCTTCGACCGGGAAAAGAAGAAGATTTCCCTGGGCTACCGCAAGGCGGAGGACAATCCCTGGGTGAAGTTCACCAGCCAGTATCAGATCGGCTCCGAGGCCACGGTGAAGATCGTCAAGCTCATGGACTTCGGCGCTTTCGCCGAGATCGTCCCCGGCGTGGACGGCCTGATCCATGTCTCCCAGATCACCAACGAGCGCCGTATCGGCAAGCCCAGCGAGGTCCTGTCCGAGGGTCAGGAAGTCAATGTGAAGATCACCAACATCGACGAGGAGAACAAGAAGGTCTCCCTGAGCATCCGCGCCCTCATGGACGCCGAGCGTGCCGCCGCCCAGAGCGTGGAGGAAGCGGCCGACGAAGTGGTCTACGACACGGAAGCCCCCGCGGACTACCAGGCTGAGTAATTCTCCCGGCAGCGATTGAAACATACGCTCCCCCCGCCGAAGCTTTCTTCGCCGGAGGGAGCGTTTTTTTGCCTTTTTGGCGTATCACTTTTTCGCGTATCAAAGGAAGGAGAGGACAATGACAGCGGCAAACGAGGGTACCCGGACTTTCGGCTATGTGCGCGTCAGCACGAAGGAGCAGAACGAGGCCCGCCAGATGATCGCCATGCAGGAGGCGGGCATTTCCATGGAAAACATCTTTGTGGACAAGCAATCCGGCAAGGATTTTGACCGGCTGGCGTACCGGCGCATGCTCCGGAAGCTGCGGAAAAACGACCTGGTGTTTATCAAAAGCATCGACCGGCTGGGCCGGAATTACGAGGAGATACAGAATCAGTGGCGGTATCTGACGAAGGAAAAGCTGGTGGATATCGTCGTGCTGGACATGCCGCTGCTGGACACCCGCCGGGGCAAGGACCTGGTGGGCACGTTTTTGAGCGACGTGGTCCTGCAGGTGCTCTCCTTTGTGGCGGAGAATGAGCGCACGACCATCCGCCTGCGGCAGGCGGAGGGCATCGCGGCGGCGCGGCAGCGGGGCGTGAGCTTCGGCCGCCCGCCGGCGCCGCTGCCGGAGAATTTCGGCGAAATGTGCCGCCGCTGGCGCAGCGGCAGCCTCAATCTGACCCAGGCGGCCGCCGCCTGCGGCATGCCCCGCTCCAGCTTCTATTACCGCGCCAGAGCGGGGAAGTGAGGAAGCCTATGCTTCCGGCTGGAAGAGATCGTCCAGCAGGACCGCGTTGCTCACGATCCCGCTGTATTTGTTCTTTTGGACGCCGAAGGTCGTGATAAAGGTTAGCTGGATCGTCTTCCTGCAATTCGTGTTCTGACGGAAAACGGCGATCTTGTTCCGCAGATTCTGCTCGTATTCCTTGTCGATCAGGTATTCGTTCATGGAGAATTTGATCTCGCAAAGGTTGACGACCTGGTCCCGCCGGTCGATCAGCAGGTCGATCTGCGCGCCGGGACCCGCCCCCTCTCCGGAGGGCGCGGCGATCCAGGAGGATTCCTCCGACAGCACCCCGGCGATGCCCAGCTTCCGCTTGATCTGCGGAATGTGGTCCTTGCACAGCTGTTCAAAGGTGAGCCCGGCCCAGGCGCGGCGGGCGGGGTTCTCCAGGGTGTTGCTCCAGTAATGCTCATCCCGCCCGAAGCCGCCCTTGAGGAAGCGGTAGTAGAACAGGGTGTAGTAGTCCGAAAGCTGGAACAGCACGTCCTTTGCCTTTCGGCCATAGAAGCAGTATTTCCGCACGAAGCCGGAATCCGCCAGATCGTTGAGGATTTTGGACAATGCCCCGTTGGCGGGGAATCCCGTCTTTTCCGCGATCTCGCTTCGGGTCATTCCGATGCGCTTTTTGCTCAGCTGTTCCACGACGCGGATATACTGCTCGCTGTTTGCAAACAGGGTTTGATACAGGTGGTCGAATTCATCCCAAAGCTCCGCCCGCTTTCTGAAAAACAGATTGTCGATGTTGGCGTTGAATGCAAGCTCCGGATCGAGAAGTCCCAGGTAATAGGGAATGCCGCCCAGGATCATATAGCATTCGGAGATATCCCGCCGGGACCAATCGATCCCGCGGGAAAGCAGATAAGCTTCCGTCTCCTGAAGGTTGAACGGCTTCAGGTAGATGCGGCAGGATTGACGGTTGAACAGCCCTCCCTGGTTTCCCGCGATTTTTTCCACCATCCAGGAGGTGGCGGAACCGCAGACGATGAACACAAGGGAATCCTGCGTGCAGCCCCAGTCGTTCCAGAACCACTCGAAGGCGGCCAGGAAGCCGGAGCGCTGGGTGTCCATCCAGGGCATTTCATCGAAAAAGACGACGTGCTTCTCCTGCCTGGGAAGGGCGGACAGGTAGGCGCGCAAAAGCTCGAATGCCTCGATCCAATCCTTCGGAGCGGCATGCGCCTCTCCGCTTTGGCGGCTCAGCTCCGCGGCAAAATAGCGCAGCTGGGTTTCCTTCGGCTGCGCGTAGGCCCCGGTCAGCTTGAAATCGAAACGGCCTTCAAAGAACTGGTTGATCAGAAAGGTCTTTCCCACTCTCCGTCTGCCATAGACGATGACCAGCTGCGCCTGGTCCGCGTTCAGGCATTTTTCCAGCCGTTCGCATTCCGCCTGTCTGCCGATGATCTTGTTTCTGGCCATCTTGCCTGCCTCCCTCACCGTTTTGTGGCCAGTATATCACACATTCAGACGAAATACCAGCGCTATTTTGTCTGAATGTGGGTGGAAAACCAAAATATATGCCGTTTTGAGGCTGAGATTCGTCCGGATCTTCAAAAACACGCAAAATATAGAATGAGCAGCAATTCCAAAACCTGTAAATTTCTGGTTAATACTTGATGTGACAAATGGTTGTTTTTTACTTTAGAAAATTATTAATTACAGTTGATTTCTCAGAAGAAAAGTGATATAATCAGCTAGTGAGATAAAAAGAGCAGCAATTCGGAAACCTACACATTCTGAGATAAAGATAACAATTCCGGATTTCGTTTCGCTGCTCTGTCCGCGGAGGCCCATGCGATGAAGGGCCCTTTTCCGGTCTGCGATAGGAGAGGAAAACGCCATGGCAGCGAAGAAGAAGCGGCAATTCCTGGATTGGGAGGAATGGTATCTCCTCGCCGCCCGCTATCGGGATGACCACGGCGATCTGCTGGTCCCCAAGGACTATGTCTGTGAGGGCGGGGAACGCCTGGGGCGGTGGATCGAACGGCAGCGCGCCAAATATAACCGCGTGCCCTCCATGAAAAGCCCCATCGAGCCCTGGCAGATCGAATACCTGGACCGCCTGGGCATGGTGTGGAAGCTGAAGGAGCTCAGCGAGTGGGAGCGCTGGATGGAGGCGCTGGACGGCTATGCCGCCCGTCACGGCAACATCGACGTGCCCCGCGCCTGCGAATTTGCGGGTCTTCGCCTGGGGGACTGGCTGAACAAGCAGCGGCTCTATTATGCCTATGGGCAGCTCAGCCCCGAGGAGATCGGGGACCTGGAGCGGCGGGGCGTGAACTGGAGCCTGCGGCCCCGGCGGCAGGCCTGGGAGGACTGGTTTGCCGAAGCCGAGGCCTATTACCGCGCCCACGGCGACCTCATGGTGAAGCTGGATTACCTTACCCCCCGCGGCGGGAAGCTGGGCTTCTGGATCTATAAGCAGCGGGATATCTACATGGGCCGCAAAAAGAGCCCCTGCCTGACGCCGGAGCGCATCGAAATGCTCAATGGCATTGGCATGGTGTGGGACCCGCTGGCGGGCCGCTCGGACGCCTGGGAGCGGATGGTCCGCTATATCGAGGAATATAAGAACCGGAATGGCAGGCTGCCTCTCTGGCCCCGGGAGCTGAAAGCCCCGGACGGCAGGTCCTATAACGGCTGGATCCGCATGCAGCGGCAGCTTCTGGCGGAGGGGTCCGTCCCCCCGGAGAAAGCGGAAAAGCTGGCGGGGCTGGGCATCACCCCGGCCAGGCGCACGCCGCGCCCGCAGCAGGCGGAAGCACAGGCATAGAATTTTGATTTCAAAGGCCTTTCCCGGAATGCCTTGAAATAACTCCCCGTGAGGAGCGGCAAGAGTCCGTTTCCTTGCCCGGAGGACCCCCGCGTAGAAATAGAACCAAATATTTAGAGGAGGAAATTTCATGAAGAAGAACAACAAGCGTGGTTTTACCCTGGCCGAGCTGCTGATCGTCGTTGCGATCATCGCCGTCCTGGTTGCCATTGCCATCCCCATCTTCAATGCCCAGCTGGAGAAGAGCCGTGATGCGGTTTCCATTTCCAACATCCGTTCTGCTTATGCGGAAGCGCAGGCTGCTTATTTGACTGGCTCGGGCGATGGCACTCATGTCAAACTCACCCTTACGGATGGCAAAATTACTGCTATTGAAGTTGATGCCGTTGCTATTAAGAGCCAGAAAGCAGATTCTTTTAGTTCTCTTGGCGGCGATCTTCCCTTTACTGTACCTAATGATCCCGGTGCTGCGAAAAACTACACTATCAAGTTTGCATACAGCGATGGTGTCATCACTGGCACTCCTACTCTGACGCCTGCCTCTTAATCCGGCTCCGTCTCCTACGCCTGGAGCCTGATAAGCAAGAAACATACTGAAATAAACCCAGGTAATTCAACCTCACTATAACGCAGCACAGTCGCAGGGGCCGGGAATCCCCTCCGACTGTCGCCTCCGGGTGAAAAAGCTGAGTGTATAGAACAGCACGGGTCCCTGCCGATTCTCTCCGACGGCGCGGGCCCGTGCTTGTATAACCCGCCCCTCGCGCGCACCGATCCCCAGGGGAAGGTCATCCGCTGCGGCGGGGAACGGGAATTTCCATCGACACAACACAAACGGGAGGACATGCAAATGAAAAAAACGGACAATCGCCGAAGCTTCACCCTCAAGGGGCTGCTGGTCATCGTGGTGATCATCGCCCTGCTGGCCGCCGTCGTTCTCCCGATCTGCTCCGCACGGCTGGAAAAGCGCCGCGCGGGTGAAGGAACCTCCCGCAGGGAGCACGCGGCCTCCCAGGCTTCCCGCCCACCGGAAGAAATGATGAAAGCCGGCGAAGACCGCGAGGGCACGGACGCCGGCACGGAGAGCCATTCCCTGCAATTCCTCTATGGGGAGGACGGCGAAATCCTCTCCGTCCGCACCGTCCCGGAATCCTGAAGGAATCCCGAACAGCGAAAAATACGCCGGAGGCAGCTTCCAAAGCGGAGCCGCCTCCGGTTTTTCTCTTGTCCATTCCGCCAAAAATGCGCGGGGAACAGCGGTAATTTGGGCAGAATGCAAGTGGAAATCGCGGAAATGATGTGATAAACTTCTATTATGCTAAATGACCGCGCCCCTGCGGCAGAAAAGGAGGAATCCCCGTGCACGATTCACATGCAGCCCACGAGCATCCCCACACCCACGATCACGCCCATGACCACAGCCACGAGCACAGCCACGGCGGCTTCGACAGCGTCGAGCAGGCCGTCGCCCTGCTGACGTATATGCTGGAGCACAACCGCCGCCATGCCGAAGAACTCCACGACGCATGCCACAAGCTGGAGGATATGGGCAAGGCGGAGGCCGCCGAAAAGCTGGGGGAGGCCCTGCACGGATACAGCCACGCTTGCGAGCATCTGGCCGAGGCACTGGAGGTCCTCAAGAAAGAAGCGAGGGCAAGCGCCGATGGCTGAGCTGTTTGTGATCGGCGAGCGCATCCACCGCATTTCTCCCGCCGTCCGCGAGGCCATGGAGACCATGACCCCCGAGCCCATTCTGGAGCGCGCCCGGGAGCAGCTGGAAGCCGGAGCCGCCTGTCTGGACGTGAACATCGGCCCTGCCGAAAGGGACGGCGTCGAGCTGATGGAGTGGGCGGTCAGGCTGCTGCAGGAGAATTTCGACAACGTGCCCCTTTGCCTGGACACCGCCAACCGCAGGGCCATCGAGGCCGGCATCCGGGTCTACGACCGCGCGAAGGGCAAGCCCATCGTCAACTCCGCCGACGCCGGCGACCGCCTGGAGATCCTCGATCTGGCCGCGGCCAATGACGCCGTCTGCATCGCCCTCTGCTCCAAAGCGGGCGTACCCGCCGGCAACGACGAGCGCAAGCGCTATGCCGGGGAAATGCTGGAACGAGGTATGCGCCTGGGTATGGCGCAGGAGGACCTGTGGTTCGATCCCCTGTTTCTGGATGTCCGGGGCATGCAGGACCGGCAGATGGAGGTCCTGCACTTCCTCAGGGAGCTGAGCGACAGCGGCCTCAGGACCACCGGCGGGCTTTCCAACGTCTCCAATTCGACGCCCCGGCGCCTCCGCCCGGTGCTGGACAGCGCCGCCCTCGCCATGGCGATGTTCTGCGGCCTCACCAGCTGCATCGCCGATCCCTGCGACCGCCGCCTGATGGAGACCGTCAGGGCCTGCGACGTGATTCGCAACAGCGTACCCTTCGCCGACGCGTTGTTGAAGGACTGAGGTTGCCCCCGGCTTCCCCTGGGGATCGGTGCGCGCGAGGGGTAGCAGGCGCGTCCCAGCGTTGGGGCCCTCGCGCCCGGAATGGGGACCCGCCGCGGAGCGGTGGGCGTGCGGTGAAGCTGTCACCGAAGGTGACTGATGAGGGACGCCCCCCGTCCACGCCGCAGCGGCAGAATGATCGCCGCGAATACGTGCCCCGGTCACGTTTCCCCTTTGAGACCCGTCATGAAGCCGTCCAGGGCTGTGGATTGGATGTCGCCGGCGATGACCGTCTGCCCGCAGACGACCAGGTCGGCGACGATGTTATCCTCCCCGCTGGGGTGATTCAGCACCCGGAAGGAGTAGCGCCTGGCCTCCATGCCCCCGTATTCCGCCAGCGGATAGCCCTGCTTTGTCTGCAGGTCGGCATAGCCGGCATAAGCCCCGGTGAAGCTGCGGGGGATCACCAGGCTTTTCACCTCCAGGGGCTGCGGCTCCACCTCCCAGCCCAGGCCTGCCAGATAACGGGCCGCCCCGGCCGCATCGGCGACGCCGCCGGTTTCCTGCGTTTTCGGGGCGGAGCCGCGGATCGTGCGCAGGCTGATCAGCAGGATCACGGCGACCAGCGCCAGGGCCAGGACCGCCACGGCGGCGACGGCGCTCTTTCGATTCAGCTTTGCGGTAAAGACAAACATGCGTTCCTCCATTTCCTGCCGTCCGCAGCACTCCTCTGGGCGGCGGTTCCTCAAGAGATCAAGAGATTCATATGAACGGAGCGGACAAATCATGCCTGTCATGCGTCTGGATAAAATCATCGCCGGCGCGGGCCTCAGCACCCGCAGCGAGGCAAAAAAGCTCATCCGCGCCGGGCGCGTCACCGTGGAGGGACGGACCGTCGAAGACCCGGCGGCCCACTGCGACTCCGGGGCCGACGTGCGCCTGGACGGCCGGCAGGTGCGCTGGCAGGAATACCTCTATCTCATGATGAACAAGCCCGCGGGCTATCTCAGCGTCACGGAGGACCCCAGGGCCCCCACGGTGCTGGAGCTGCTGCCGCCGGAGCTGCGCAGGCGCAATCTCTCCCCGGCGGGACGGCTGGACAAGGACAGCGAGGGCCTGCTGATCCTTACCAGCGACGGGGATTTCTGCCACCGGGTGATTTCCCCCAAAAGCGGCGTCGAAAAGGAATATTATATCGAGGTACTGGACCCCTTTCCTCCCGGGGCGGAGGAGCTCTTCCGCGCCGGCGCGGTGCTGGAGGATGGGGAAGTCTGCCTCCCTGCGCGGCTGGAACCCGCGGCGGACCGCTTCAGCGCCCGCGTGTTCCTGCGGGAAGGGAAGTACCACCAGGTCAAGCGCATGGCCGTCGCCGCGGGGACGAAGGTGAAGTATCTCAAACGCCTCAGCGTGGGAGGCGTGGCGCTGGATGAAAACCTGGGGCCGGGGCAGTATCGGGAGCTGACGGCGGCGGAGCTGCAGAAAATTTGTGAAGAATCGGACAATTTGCACAAATAATCAAACGCAGCTTTGGCAGATAGATAAATTGCGCAACCCGGACAAATATGCTATCATTATCCTAAAATTCAAGCCAGTCTTGAAAATTTGGAGGGTTAATTTATGTCTAGCGTTACCATGAAAGGCATCTACAAGAAATATGCGGGCGGCGTCACTGCGGTCTCCGATTTCAACCTGGATGTGGAAGACAAGGAATTCATCATCCTGGTCGGTCCTTCCGGCTGCGGCAAATCCACGACTCTGCGTATGATCGCCGGTCTGGAAGAGATCACCCTCGGCGAGCTGTACATCGACGGCAAGCTGGTCAACGACGTTGCGCCGAAAGAGCGCGACATCGCCATGGTGTTCCAGAACTACGCCCTGTATCCTCATATGACGGTTTTCGAGAACATGGCTTTCGGCTTGAAGCTGCGCAAGATGCCCAAGGACGAGATCAAGCGCCGCGTCGCCGAGGCCGCCCAGATCCTGGAGATCGAGCACCTGCTGGACCGCAAGCCCGCCGCTCTGTCCGGCGGCCAGCGCCAGCGTGTCGCCCTGGGCCGCGCCATTGTGCGTAACCCCAAGGTCTTCCTCCTGGACGAACCTCTGTCCAACCTGGACGCCAAGCTGCGTACCGCCATGCGCAGCGAGCTGGCAAAGCTCCACAAGAAGCTGGCCACCACCTTCATCTACGTCACCCATGACCAGACCGAGGCCATGACCATGGGCACGAGGATCGTCGTCATGAAGGACGGCTTCATCCAGCAGGTGGCCGCGCCCCAGACCCTGTACGAATCTCCCGCCAACCTCTTCGTCGCCACCTTCATCGGCACCCCCCAGATGAACACCGGCGAAGGCGAGCTCATCGACGAGAACGGCGTCACCTACCTGTCCTTCGGCGAGAACTGCAAGATCGCTCTGCCCGAGGATAAGGGAAGGAAGCCCGAGGTCCTGGCTTATGCCGGCAAGAAGGTCATCTTCGGCATCCGCCCCAACGACATCCATTCCGACGAGGAGCTGCTGTCCAAGTATCCCAACCAGGTCATCGAGGCCGAGGTGGATATGACCGAGCTGCTGGGCGCCGATACCAACCTCTATCTGACCAACGGCGACATCAGCATGACCGCCGTCGTCACCACCGGCACCACCAACTGCAAGATGGGCGACAAGGTCCGCCTCTGCGTGGATACCAAGCGCGTCCACCTGTTCGACTACGACACCGAGAAGACCATCACCAACTGATTTCCCCCCTTCATTCGCTGCGGCATTTCCGCAGAACCGGGAGTTGCGGAAGGCTGAAAGCAGCGATGCTTTTCAGCCTTCCTTTGCATTTGCGGCGGGCGTCGCCTCAGCCGCGCAGGTTTCATTGAAAAGGAGAGACATATATGCCATTCTGCCCCAATTGCGGAACCCAGGTGGAAGACGGAAAGCGCTTCTGCCCCAACTGCGGAACCCAGGTGGGCGCTCCCGCTGCGCCGCAGGCCCCGTCCTTTGACGACGGGCCGGTCCAGGTGCAGACCGCTCCCCAGGAGGAGACCGTCAGCGCGCCCCAGTATGCGCAGCAGCCCGCCCCCGCCCCCGCGCAGGAGGATTTCGGCACGAAGGTTTCCAATTTGAACAACACGCCGGATTCCACTGCGGATTTCGACCCCGGCGATGTGAAGGCCAACAAGGTCTATGCCGTTCTGGCCTATTTCGGCATCCTGGTGCTGATCCCCATCCTGGCGGCCAAGGATTCCCCCTATGCCCGCTATCATTCCAACCAGGGACTTATCCTGTTCATCCTGCAGATCATCGTCATCATCCTGGGCAGGATCGTCGGCTTCCTGGGCACCATCGGCGGCCTCATCACGTTCATCCTCTTTATCATCGGCATCGTCAACGCGGCCCAGGGCCGTGCCAAGGAGCTGCCCGTCATCGGCAAGTTCCGCCTGCTGAAATAAGCAAAATAGCCAAAAACCCAGCCGGAGGCGGTCGTCAGACCGCCTCCGATTTTCTCGTTTTGCGCGCTTTTGTGAAAAATTCACAAATAATTTTCACCCCTGACCGAGGCGGCTATTGAAATGAAGCGAAAAAAAAGGTATGATACCATAATCGAAGAAATATAAGGCCGCGCTTCCCGGCGCTGCCACAGGGAGGACTTGCCATGTCAACCAGGATCTTTCAGAGCGTGATCGTGCAGATGAAGGAAGTCACGGACAAGGTGATCGGCGTCATCGATTCGGAAGGGAGCGTGCAGGCCTGCAGCGCTCTGAACCTGGTGGGGTCTGAGCTGGAGGGGGCCAGTATGGCGATCCTCGGCAGCAGCCGTCCCACCACCGTGTTTGAGGGCAGGACCTTCTGCGTTCTGGGGGGCCAGAACGCGCGGTTCGACTACGCGGTCTTCGTGGAAGGGGAGGACAGCGAAGCGCAGGTCATCTGCCGCCTTGCCGCCATCGCCTTCAACGAGGCCAAGCTGAATTACGAGGAGAAATTCGACAAATCGGTCTATATCAAAAACATCATCTCCGACAATACCCTGCTGGTGGACATGTATTCCCGCGCCAAGGAGCTGCACATCGACGTGACGGCTCCCCGCGGCGTGCTGCTGATCCGCCTGCCGGATAAGGTGGACAGCGCCACGGTGGAGGTCCTGCAGAACCTGTTCCCGGACCGGCAGAAGGATTTCATCTTCAGCGTCAACGACACGGACGTGGTGCTCATCAAAGAGCTGAGCGCCGGCAGCGACGGGCGGGAGCTGGACAAATATGCCCAGCAGATCGAGGATACCCTGACCTCGGAGCTTTTCATCAAGCCGGTCATCGGCGTGGGCAGCGTTTCGGCGCATCTCAGGCAGCTGGCGGAGCGGTATAAAGAGGCGCAGGTCGCCATCGAGGTGGGCAAGGTCTTCGACGACGACAAGATGATCATCCACTACGACAACCTGGGCATCGGCCGCATCATCTACAAGCTGCCCCGGACCCTCTGCGAGATGTTCCTGGGAGAGGTGTTCAAGAAAAGCCCGATCGACTCCCTGGATCAGGAGACGCTGGAGACCATCAACCGCTTCTTCGAGAACAATCTGAACGTATCCGAGACCTCCCGGAAGCTGTTTGTCCACCGGAACACCCTGGTCTACCGGCTGGAAAAGATCAAGAAGCTGACGGGGCTGGACCTTCGGGAATTCGACCACGCCATTGTGTTCAAGGTCGCCCTCATGGTAAAGAAATATCTGAACTCTCAGGAACAGAACTGAGCGGAGGCTAATGCGCGCATGATCAGTCTGGAGCACGTCTATAAATCTTATGAAAACGGCACCCCCGCCATCGAGGACGTCACCTTCGCCATGGAGGACGGGGAGTTTGCCTTCCTGGTGGGCCCTTCCGGCAGCGGAAAGACCACCATCATCAAGCTGCTGACCGGGGAGATCGCCAGCACGGAGGGCCGCGTGGTGGTCAACGGCTACGATATGGGCACCATTTCCCGCCGGCGTCTGCCCGCCCTGCGGCGCACCCTGGGGGTCATCTTCCAGGATTTCCGCCTCATCGACAACCGCAATGTCTATGAGAATGTGGCTTTGGCTATGCACGTCTATGGGGCGCGCAACAGCGAGATCAAGCGACGGGTGCCCTATGTCCTGGGCCTGGTGGGCCTGGAGGATCGAATGCGGGATATGCCAAGGGAGCTCTCCGGCGGCGAGCAGCAGCGGGTGGCCATCGCCCGCGCCCTGGCCAACAACCCCCGCACCATCATCGCCGACGAGCCCACCGGCAACATCGACCCGGAGCTGAGCGCCGAGCTGATGAAGCTGCTGAGCAAGATCAGCGAGCAGGGGACCACCATGCTGGTGGTCACCCATGAGCACGACCTGGTGAACCAGTTTGCCAAGCGGGTCATCCGCATCGTCAACGGGCGTCTCGCCAGCGACAGTGAGGGGTGGTATCAGGCATGAACAGGATCGGCTACTATATCCGCGAGGGCGTTGACAGCATCTTCAACCACGGCCTGATCTCCTTTGCCACCATCTGCGTCATCCTGGCCTGCCTGCTGATCATGGGTTCCTTCGCCTCCGTGGCGCTGAATGTGAACCACATCATCGGCACGCTGGAGGATCAGGTCTCCATTCTCTGCTTCGTGGACGACAAATGGTCCGAGACGGAGGCGCGGAGCCTGGAAAAGCAGCTGCTGGCGGTGGACAATGTCAGCAGCGTCACCTTCGTCACCAGGACGCAGGCGCTGGAGGAATATCTGGGCCAGCTGGAGGAGAGCCCCCTCTTTGAGGAGGTGGAGCCCACCATCCTGCGGGACCGCTATCTGGTCTATCTCAAGGATATCAGCATCATGGCGGGCACCCAGGCCCGGCTGAAGGATATCCCCGGCATCGCCCGCGTCAACGCCCATCTGGGCATCGCCCAGGGCATGGTCTCCATGCGGCGGATCGTCAACGTGGTCAGCGTCGTCATGATCCTGCTGCTCATGGCGGTCAGCACCTTCATCATGGCGAACACATTGCGTCTGGCGGCCTTCACCCGGCGGAACGAGGTCGCCATTGTGCGGATGATCGGCGCCACCAACAGCTTCATCCGCGGCCCCTTCAACGTGGAGGGCATGATCCTGGGCCTCACGGGCTCGCTCATCGCCTATCTGGCCCAATGGCTGCTGTATATCGCCATCACCGGGCGGATCGCCGGGTCCTCCATCAGCTTTCTGGACATCATTCCCTTCGCGGAGCTGGCGCTGCCCCTGCTGGCCTGCTTCCTTGTCATCGGACTTCTGGTGGCGATCTTCGGCAGCCGCATCGCCATCCGCAACTATATGAGGATATGACATGAAAAAACGTAAGCTTTGGTTCAAGATCGTCGCCGTCATCCTGGCCATCCTGCTGCTGGGAAGCCTGGGACTGACCATCATCACCTCCCTCATCAGCTCCGTGCACGCCAGCGAGGAGCTGGACGAGCTGCAGGAGCAGCAGCAGACCAACAAGGAGGAGCGGGAGGCGCTGGAAAGCCAGCGCAACGACCTGGCGGCGCAGAAAAGCGCCCTCATGAGCACCATCGCCGCCCTGGACAAGTCCATCGAGACCATCCAGGCGGAGAAGGAAGCCTATGACCAGATGATTCGCCTCACGGAGCTGGAGCTGGACAACCTGGCCGACCAGATCCGTCTGCTGGAGCAGCAGATCGACTATAAGCGCCGGGAGTATGACGCCGCCGTGGAGGAGGAGGAGAAGCAGTGGGAAATCTTCAAGCTGAAATTCCGCGCCATGGAGGAGCGGGGGACCATCTCCTATTTTGAGATCCTCTTTGACGACCTGACGGATTTCGGCGACCTGCTGACCCGGATGGATATGATCGACGAGATCGTGGCGGAGGACGCCGGGGTCATCGACACCATGGAGCAGGCCAAGCAGGAAGTGGTCCTGGCCCAGCAGGCCCTCTACGACGCCAAGTCGGAATGCGAGGAAAAGCAGCAGGTCCAGCAGGACAAGCAGGCCGAGCTGGAGCAGCTGATCGACGAAGCCACCGCCCGCATCGCGGAGCTGGAGGATGAAAAGGCGGCGCAGGAGCTCTCCGCCGCGGAGCTGCAGGACAAGATCCGGGCGCTGGAGCAGCAGATCAAGCTGGAGAAGGAGGAGGACGCCCGCATCGCCGCCAGGATCGAGGAGCTGGAGCGGCTGGAGCTGCTGAAAAACGCAGGCGTCACCGCCACGGGCACCTATCTCTGGCCCAGCGCCAGCAGCTATTATGTCACCAGCACCTTCGGCATGCGCCTCCATCCCATCCTGGGCTATACCCGGATGCACTACGGCATCGACATCGGCGCCAGCTACGGCACGAAGATCTACGCTTCCGACGGGGGCGTCGTCATCACCTCCGAGGAGAGCTATTCCTACGGCAACTATGTCATGATCGCCCACGGCAACGGGCGCTACACCCTCTACGCCCACATGAGCCAGCGGCTGGTGAGCGTGGACGACGTGGTCTCCCAGGGCGACGTGATCGGCTATGTGGGCGCGACCGGCTATGCCACCGGCCCCCATATCCACTTTGAAATCTATGAGAACGACGAGCGGGTGGACCCGCTGCAGTTCTTCTCCAACTACACCATTCTGGACTGACGTATGAAGAAAATCAGCATCCCGGCGTGTATCTGCGCCTGCGTTCTGACCTGGCTGCTGACCCTGTCGGGCGTCTTCTTCTGCCACCGGCTGTTCAGCCGGATCGCCGCGGCGCGGGCTCCCTATACCGCGGGGGACAAGCTGGCGGAGGCGGCGGAAATCATCCGGGAGAACTTCATCGGGGAATACGAGGAATCCGCCCTGACGGATGACGCCATCGACGCCATGGTCGCCTCCCTGGGCGACCGCTGGTCCTATTATATGACGGCGGACGAGGTGGAGGACTATGCCAGGCTGACCGCCAACAGCTACGGCGGCATCGGCATCGTCATCCGGGGGGAGACCGGCGAGCGCCCGGACGTGCTGAAGGTCTATGCCCAATCCCCCGCCGGGGAGGCGGGCGTGCTGCCCGGCAGCAGCTTTCTTGCCGTGAACGGGCAGGACGTGAGCGGAATGGACCGGGACGGCATATCCGAACTGATCCGCGCCGCGATCGCGGAGGGCCGGGTGGACCTGCGCCTGAGCTGCCCCGACGGGGAAGCGCGGGATTATTCTCTGACGCCCGGCGAAGTCTACACCGACCCGGTGAGCTATGGGCTGACGCCCGCCGGCCTGGGCTATATCCGCCTGGAGAATTTCGAGGGCCGCAGCGCCCAGCAGGCCATCGACGCCGTGGAGGACCTGCGGGCCCGGGCAGTGCCCGGCATCATCTTCGATGTGCGGGAGAACCCCGGCGGCCAGCTCAGCGAGCTGCTGAAGCTACTGGACTATCTGCTGCCGGAGGGGAAGCTGTTCATCAGCCGGAATATGGACGGCAGCGAGCATGTGGACTATTCCGAGGCCTCCTACGTGGAGCTGCCCATGGCGGTGCTCCTGAACGAGGACAGCTACAGCGCGGCGGAATTCTTCGCCGCCGCCCTGCGGGAATACGGTTGGGCCGAGCTGGTGGGCGCACAGACCAGCGGCAAGGGCTATGCCCAGATCACCGTTCCCATGACGGACGGCAGCGCCATCCACATCTCTCATATCGCCTATTTCACGCCCAACGGCGTCTGCCTGGCGGGCGTGGGACTGACGCCGGACCACAGCGTGGCGCTGGGGGAGGAGGAACGCAGCCTCCTGTACTACGGCATGCTTCCCCCGGAAGACGACGCGCAGCTGGCAGCGGCGGAACGGCTTTTGCTGGGAAGCGCGGCCGTTTCACCTTGACAGAGAAGAAAAATCGGTTATAATAGCCGAAATACCGTTCAATAACATCACCGCAAAGGGAGTTATCATGATGAAAAACAAGTATAAGCTTTCCCAGACCCGCCTGGACCAGCTGAAGGAGGAACTCAACTACCTGCAGACCGTCCGGGAAAAGGAAGTGGCGGAGCAGATCCGGGAAGCGCGCAGCTTCGGCGATCTGTCGGAAAACAGCGAGTACGACGAAGCCAAAACGGAGCAGGGCAAGCTTTATTCCAAAATCGCCGAGATCCAGGAGATCATCGACAACGCCGAGGTGATCGAGATCGTCAACGAGGGCGACGCCATCGGCATGGGCTATAAGGTCACGCTGGTGGAGATCGGGGAGACGGAGGAGGAGGTCTTCGAGATCGTGGGCTCCCAGGAGTCCGACCCCCGCCTGGGGCGTATCTCCGAGGACAGCCCCATCGGCCGCGCCCTCATCGGCAGGCATGCCGGGGATGAGATCCTGGTGGAAGCGCCCGCCGGCGACCTCCGGTTCCGCATCCTGGCGGCGGAGCGGCGCTGAGGAGGTCGGAGCATGGCTGAGGAGATCAGAAACGAAGCCCCGGAGCAGGAGCTCAGCGAGATCCTGCAGGTCCGCCGGGATAAGCTGAAGGCTCTGCAGGATGCGGGGCGGGACCCTTTCCGGATCACCAAATTCACCCGCAGCGCCTGGAGCAGCGATATCCTGGAGCATTACGAGGATTACGAGGGCAAGACCGTGGCCGTGTCCGGGCGCATGATGTCCAAGCGGGGCATGGGCAAGGCGGCCTTCTGCCACATCAAGGACGACCGGGGCCAGATCCAGCTCTATGTCCGCTCCGACGCCCTGAGCGAGCAGGAATTCGCCGATTTCCGCAAGGACGACATCGGGGATATCCTGGGGGCGGAGGGCTATGTCTTCAAGACCAAGACCGGGGAGATCAGCATCCATGTGCAGAAGCTGACCCTGCTGGCAAAATCCCTGCGGCCGCTGCCGGAAAAGTTCCACGGCATGACCAACACGGAGCTGAAATACCGGCAGCGCTATGTGGACCTCATCATGTCCGACGAGAGCCGCCGCAATTTCGAGATCCGTTCCCGCTTCATCAGCTACATCCGCCGCTTCCTGGATGCCCGGGGCTATATGGAAGTGGAGACGCCGGTGCTGAACACCATATCCGGTGGTGCGACGGCCCGGCCCTTCATCACCCACCACAACACCCTGGACCTGGACATGTACCTGCGCATCGCCACGGAGCTGAACCTGAAGCGGCTCATCGTGGGGGGCATCGAGCGGGTGTATGAGATCGGGCGCATCTTCCGCAACGAGGGCATGGATACCCGGCACAATCCCGAGTTCACCTCCGTGGAGCTCTACGAGAGCTATGCAGATTTCAATGATATGATGGACCTCTTTGAGGAACTGCTTTCCGGCGCCGCCAAGGAGCTGCTGGGCACCTACGACGTGACCTGGCAGGGGGAACGGGTCTCCCTGGCCCCGCCCTTCCGCAGGATGACCATGGCGGAGGCGGTGAAGGAATATCTGGGCGTCGACTTCATGGCCATCGACTCCGACGAGGAGGCGGTGAAGGCGGCGAAGGCCCTCGGCGTGGATATGGAGAAGGTGGAGCCCACCTGGGGCCACGCCCTCTATGAGTGCTACGACCAGAAGGTGGAGGAGAAGATGATCCAGCCCACCTTCATCACCATGCACCCCGTGGACGTCTCCCCCCTGGCGAAGCGCAGCCCCGCTGACCCGCGGCTGACGGAGCGTTTCGAGCTTTTCATCTGCCGCAGCGAAATGGGCAACGCCTTCAGCGAGCTGAACGACCCCATCGACCAGGAGCAGCGCTTCCTCAAGCAGATGGAGCTGCGGGCCAAGGGCGACGAGGAAGCCGGCATGATGGACACGGATTTCATCAACGCCCTGGAATACGGCATGCCGCCCACCGGCGGCCTGGGCATCGGCATCGACCGCTGCGTCATGCTGCTGACGGGCTGCGATTCCATCCGCGATGTGATCCTGTTCCCGACAATGAAGCCGTTGGACATGCCCAAGACCGAAAATAAAGCCGAGGCAAAGCCCATCGAGACCGCTGTTGAGGCCCCTGTCGTGGAGGAAAAGATCGACTTTTCCAATGTGGTGATCGAGCCGCTGTTCCAGGATCAGGTCGATTTTGATACCTTTAGCAAGTCCGATTTCCGCGCTGTAAAGGTTCTTGAATGCGAGGCAGTGCCCAAGTCCAAAAAGCTCCTGAAGTTCACTTTAGACGACGGTTCTGGCGAGAAAAGGACGATTTTAAGCGGTATTCACGCCTTTTATGAGCCGGAGGAGCTGATTGGAAAGACCTGCATCGCCATCACAAATCTGCCTCCC
>JAEETX010000111.1 GCA_016286665.1 Oscillospiraceae bacterium | reverse complement strand
GCCGCCATGATCAACGCGGCCAACGGCAAGGTCACCATGTCCTTCGGCGACGCCTTCCTCAAGGGCATCTGCTGCAACTTCCTGGTGTGCATCGCCGTGTGGATCTCCTTCGCGGCCAAGGATGTGACCGGCAAGTTCTGGGGTCTGTTCATGCCCATCATGCTCTTCGTCCTCTGCGGCTTCGAGCACTGTGTGGCCAACATGTACTACATTCCCTGCGGCCTGTTCTGCAAGGCTCTCTACGGCGTGGATAAGCCGACCCTGACCTGGGGCGCTTTCTTCGTGAAGAACCTGATCCCCGTCACCCTGGGCAACATCGTGGGCGGCGCGGGCCTGGTGGGTCTGCCCTACTGGTTCGTGTACCTGCGGGAAAAGAAATAAGGGCATCCTTCGGAAAACCCAAAAAAAAGAATCGTCCGATCCCGACAGGGATCGGACGATTCAGACTGTAGACAAACCTATCGGCAGAGGTTCGACATGCATGGGGGAACCGTGAGGGGGGACGGGAATCCCCCCTCACGTAATATCCTTGCAAAATCAGAATGCATTTCTGATTTTGCGCTCAAGCTGTCGACACTATGTCGACAGCTTGAATCGTCCGATCCCGACAGGGATCGGACGATTTTTCCTATAATCAAAGCCTCGCAGATTTCGCGACTCGCAATCCTCCTCCAATCGGAGCCCGGCGAAGCGGGTCCGATTGGAAAGCGAAGCGTTAAAATTTCCCGCTGTGGTGGCTGAAGCCGCTGCTGCGGACGCTGGTGCCGTGGCCGCTCCCGCTGCCGCGGTCACGCCTGACCCGCGTCACATCCTTCTTCAGGAACCGGTCGTCAGTTTCGCCAAGCTGCAGGTCGCCGGCGAGGTAATCGTCCGCCCTGCTCGCCAGGACGGCGCTTTTCATTTTGCTCTTCAGAATCCCGTTGACCACCAGGGCCGCGATCAGGCCGGCGATCAGCGCATACACCACCGCGCGGAGGGAGAGATGGAAGCCGCCGCGCAAACGGTCCAGCGCGCCGTAGCTGTCCACGGGCCTCCCGTCTCTGGCCTTGCGGAGGTATTCGGCGCAGAGGTCGATATACTTGGAAAAGGCGGCGTTCCAGTCGTTCTTTTTCAGATAGGGCTTCACGTCGTCCATGAGCCATTCCTTGCCGTAGTCGGTGAAAGCGGTGTTGCCGTAGCCGAAAGCGGCCAGGTCATAGTCCCGCTCCTCCATGCTCAGCAGCAGGATGACGCCGCTCCTGTCCGCGCCCCAGCCGAAGCTGTAATAGCGGTAGACCTCCTCCGTGTAGGTCTCAACGTCGTAGCCCTCGGTGTCGGGCACGACGATGAGGACGATGTCGCAGTCGTAGGCTGCGGAATACTGTTCGGCCTTTTCGTTCAGCGCTTCCTCCTGCTCCTCCGTCAGCAGACCGCAGGTGTCGCAGACCAGAGGAAGCTCCCGGTCGGAATCTGCCAGCACGGGCAGGGCCAGCAGCGAAAGAAGCGCCGCCAGCAGCAGAAGGGACGTCCATCTTTTTTTCATGTTCCCGCCCCCTCTCAGGAAAACATCACGCCGAACACCAGCGCGGCCAGCGCGGTCACGACGGCGAAGGTGCCGAAGAACCAGGCCAGCTGCTTCGGCCTGGAGATGGGCAGATCGCCCACCAGCTTGCCGGTCTGGCCGTTGACGGAAAAGAGATAGTTTTTCCCGTTCCACTGCGTGCTCAGGAGCCACACGGGCAGCAGCGCGTAGTGGAGGGCGGTGCGGCGATACCGGATGTCGGCCCGCTCCCTGGTCACGCTGGCATAGCCCGTCACCGTGGCCTGCATGGCGCCCACGGTGCTGCCCTCCGCCCGCGTCCGGGCCCTGTCCTCGGCGGCCTGGGCGTCCACGTCGTATTTGTCCGCGATGTAGCCGGGCAGGTACGCGGTGGAGAAGGGCTGCAGCTCGCGAAAATCATAGGGCTCGATGGCGTCCATGTGCTCGTCGGGCATTTTGGTGGAGCCGTCCACGGGGATGCGCTGAAAGCTCAGCGCGCCGGAGCGGTAACACTCATAATGGGAGGTCTCCGTCACATCGTATCTGCCCTCGGTCCAATGGCGTACCTTGGTGGCGTGGAAGGTGGCGCTGCCCTGGGTATCCCCGTCGTAGAGCCAGAAGGGGGCGTAGACCCCCTTGATCTCCTCCAGATGGTTCTGGGCGGAGAAGAGCTTGGGCAGCAGGGGCTTTTTCCGGTAGTGGGCCTTCAGGGCGGCGATGGCCTGCTCCTTCGTCAGCTTGAAGGGGATCACCCAGTCGGGGCGCAGAGCGCCGCTCAGCTCCCCGGGCACGATGGTGGGATTGCCGCAGTAGGGGCAGCTGGTGGCCGCCGTGGTCTGGTCATAAATGAGCTCCGCGCCGCAGGAGGGGCAATTGTAGACCTTCAGTCCCGCCGCCTCCGCTTCGCTCCAGGGAGAGCCCTCCGGGCCGGTCTGGGCTTCCGAAGCCTGGGCCGCCTGGGCGGCGGATTCGTCCTTCGCGGCATAGAGCGCTTCGATCTCCGAAACCGTGTAGGAGCTGGCGCAGTAGTCGCAGACGAGCTTTCCCGTGACGGGGTCGAAATGCAGGGGACCGGTGCAGGCAGGGCACTGATAGTTGGTGATGCGATCCGCCAAGGCGCATCCCTCCTTTTTGTTTGTTCACTATTTACCACTATACAGTATATAGGGGGAAAAGGCAATGAAAAACCCGGCGGGAAAAATTCATCAGTTTTTCATCTTTTGTCTATTTCTTCTTTATCCCCTCCGGTAGTACAATAGCCGCGAGAGGGGAGAGAAGCGAATGCCCGACATCCTGATCTGCGACGACGACGCCGATATCGTCGCCGCTCTGAAAATCTACCTGACGCAGCCGGATTACCGGCTTTTCACCGCCGCCAACGGGAAGGAAGCCCTGGAGACCCTGGAGCGGGAGGAGATACAGCTGATCCTGCTGGATATCATGATGCCCGTCATGGACGGACTGAGCGCCCTGGCCGCCATCCGGGAGAAGAGCCACGCCCCGGTCATCCTGCTCACCGCCAAAAGCGAGGATACGGACAAGGTGCTGGGGCTGAACCTGGGAGCGGACGACTATATCACCAAGCCCTTCCAGCCCCTGGAGGTCTGCGCCAGAGTCCGCAGCCAGCTGCGGCGCTACCTCCATTATTCCGGCGCGCCGAAGGCGCGGGAGAAGCTGACCGCCGGGGGCATCGAGCTGGACGACCGCACCAAGGAGGTGCTGCTGGACGGGGAACCGGTGTCCCTGACGCACAAGGAGTATGAGATCCTCAAGCTGCTCATGTCCTCGCCGGGCGCCGTGTTTTCCCCCAAGGAAATCTATGCCGCCGTGTGGAAGGAAAAGCCCTTCGGCTCGGACAACACCGTGGCGGTCCACATCCGTCATCTGCGGGAAAAGCTGGAGATCGACCCGGCGGAGCCGCGGCACATCAAGGTGGTCTTCGGCCAGGGCTATAAGCTGGAAAGGGGGAGGGAAGCTTGAAGCGTTTTTTCCGTACCGTGGGGGGCAAGCTCAGCCTCTTTATCGCATGCATCCTGTGCCTCTGCCTGCTGGCGGGCTCCGCCCTGCTGGCGGTGTTCCTGCTGGAAGAACCCCAGTTCTATACCGCCACGGAGGCGGAGGTCCGCGCGGACTACCTCTCCCGGCCCCTCCGGGGCTACAGCTACAGCCTGCTGGCCGACATCTTCCATCAGTATGCGCCGGAGGCCGATTGGGGGAACGCCGTATGGCAGGTGCAGGACGGGAGCGGGGCCGTCATCCGCCGCAGCCGGAGCGCCGAAGGTGTGCAGGACTGGGAATTCCGCTTTGATTTCGGTTACTTTCCCTCAAATAAAGAGAAATTCGACCTGCGCTATCTGTGGGGAAGCGAGGAGCAGGAGCAGGAGGGTATGGAGGTCTATACCGTCTCCTTCGCCATGAAGGAAGGACTTCCCATGCTGGACGAGCTGGCCCTGACCGACCGGCTGGTGCATATCGGCTGGTCTCTCCGTTATGCCGTGTTCTTCATCGCTTTTCTCGCTCTGGGCCTGTCCATCGCCGCATTCGTGGGACTGATGTGCGTATCCGCCCGCAGGCCGGACACGGAGGAGCTTCACCCCGGGCTGCTGTACCGCGTCCCTTTCGACCTGATGCTGGCCCTCTGCGTTCCGGGTTTCCTTTTCCTCTGCGTCCTGGCGGACGAGGCGACCTCTTCCAATGCGGCCACCGTCGTCGCCATCTGTCTCCTGGGTCTCCTGGGGGCCAATCTGGTTCTGGGCCTGAGCATGAGCGCCGCCGGGCGCATCAAGGGCCATACGCTCCTGCGCAACACGGTGATCGCCTTCTGCCTGCGCAAGGCTTGGCAGCTCCTGCGCGCGCTGGGCGTCCTGCTGGGAAAAATACCCCTGGTGTGGCGCACGGCGCTGATCTTCGCGGGCGTCTCCCTGATCGAAGGCTTTGCCATTCTTCTCTGCCGGTATGAGACGGACCATCTGGCGGTCTGCTGGGTAGTGGAAAAGCTCATCCTCTTTCCCCTGCTCCTGACCCTTGCCCTCCAGCTCCGGCGGCTGCAGAAGGGGGGAGAGGCCCTGGCTGCCGGGGACCTCAGCTTTGTTACCGATACGGAGGGCATATTCCCCGCCCTCCGCCGCCACGGGGAAAACCTCAATCAAATCGCCGGGGGCATGAGCGCCGCCGTGGAACAAAGGCTCCGCAGCGAGCGCATGAAGACGGAGCTCATCACCAACGTGTCCCACGATCTCAAGACGCCCCTTACCTCCCTGGTGAACTACGCCGAGCTCATCGGCCGGGAAGCCCCGGCGGAAGGAAAGCTCCGGGAATATGCCGGCGTGCTCCTGCGGCAGTCGGAGCGGCTCAAGCGGCTGATCGAGGACCTGGTGGAAGCTTCCAAGGCCTCCACCGGCAATCTGGAGGTGTCCCTTGTCCCCTGCGAGGCCTCCGTGTTCCTCACCCAGGCTGCCGGGGAATACGAAGAAAAGTTGGCCGCAGCCGGTTTGACGCTGATCACGAAAACGCCGGAAAAGGAGCTGCGCATCCTGGCCGACGGACGGCGCATGTGGCGCATCTTCGATAACCTCATGGGCAACGCCCTGAAATATGCCCTGTCCGGCACAAGGGTCTACCTGAACCTGGAGGAGCAGGACGGGGAAGCGGTCTTCACCTTCAAGAATACCTCCCGGGAACCCCTGGACCTGCCCGCCGCAGAGCTGATGGAGCGCTTCGTCCGGGGGGACGCGGCCCGAAGCACCGAGGGCAGCGGCCTGGGCCTCTCCATCGCCGGGAGCCTGGCGGAGCTGCAAGGGGGGACCCTGAGGCTCTTTACCGACGGGGACCTGTTCAAGGCCATACTCCGATTCCCTTTGCTTTCATAAGGAGAATGCCATGCAAACGCTTCACATCTGGAATCTGATCCTCAGCGCCGTCTGCTTCCTATGCTGCGCCTATCAGCTGGTCTACCTGCTGGTGCCGCTGGTGAAGAAGGAGAAGCCCCTGCCTCCCTCCAGGAAGGAACATGATTTCGCCGTGCTCATCTGCGCCCGGAACGAGGAAAAGGTGATCGGCGGGCTGCTGGGCGACCTTCGCCGCCAGACCTATCCGGCGGAGAAGCTCCATATCTTCGTTCTGGCGGACAACTGCACCGACGGCACCGAAGCGGCGGCCCGGGCGGGCGGCGCGACGGTCTGTGTCCGGCGGGATGCGACCCATGTGGGCAAGGGCTACGCCCTGGAAGCCCTCATGACCCGCCTGCGGCGGGATTATCCGCAGGGCTTCGACGGCTATTTCGTTTTCGACGCGGACAACCGTCTGGAGAAAGACTACATCGAGCAGATGGATCGGAGCTTTTCCTCCGGCCTGGAGATCGTCACCGGCTACCGCAACAGCGTGAACTATGACGGAAGCTGGATCAGCGCGGGCTCCGCCCTCTGGTTTTTGCGGGAGAGCCGCTACCTGAACCACGCCCGCCACCTTCTGGGCGTCAGCTGCGCCGTTTCCGGCACGGGCTTCCTGTTCAGCCGCGCCGTGGCGGAGGAAATGGGGCCCTGGCCCTTCCACCTGCTGACGGAGGATATCGAGTTCACCGCACACCAGCTCCTTCGGGGCCGGCGGATCGGCTTCTGCGCCGGGGCGGTGCTCTATGACGAGCAGCCGGAGGGCTTTGCCCAGTCCTGGCGGCAGCGTCTCCGCTGGGCTAGGGGCTATGTCCAGGTCATCTGCCGCCGGGGCCCGGCGCTGGCAGGAAAAGCGCTGCGGGGCTCCTTCGCCTGCTACGATATGCTTATGAACATCCTGCCCTTCCTCCTGCTGCCGTTCTTCTCCATCAGCTCCGCCCTGGCCGCCGGCGTCTGGAACGTCTGTCATGGGGGCAGCTTCCTGCCCGCCCTTGCCGGCATCGCTCAAACCGTGGCCGTCAGCTGGGGGGCGTTTTTCCTCCTGGGAGCCTATACCACTCTGAGCGAGTGGAAGCAGATCCGCACCGCGCCCCTCAGGAAGCTGGGCTATCTTTTCACCTTCCCCTTTTTCCTCATCACCTATCTGCCCGTAGGCGTCGCCTCTCTCTTTTACGATCCCGGCTGGAAGCCCATCTATCACGGGGTTTACCGCGAACGCCGGAGGGGTCAGGTCATCTCCGCCGGACAGTAGGAAGCGTCCGGAAAAACCAGTCGGGGCGCTGCGGCAGATTCGCCGCAGCGCCCCGGTTTTTGCTTATTCCCTTATTTATAAGTGTCGAAGTCCTTGTCCTTGTAGGCCACGTTGAAGGGCATGTGGATGTCGTGGGCCTGGCCGAAGGGCATGGCCCCGGGGCCGTTGGGCTCGCTGCCCGGAGGAGGCACCGGCATATTCATCATCATCATGGGAGGAGGACCGCCCGCACCGGGTCCGCCGGGTCCGCCGGGGCCGCCGCCCGGTCCGCCCATACCGCCGGGACCGGGGCCGCCTTCCACTCCGGGAGGGGGTCCCATCATCATCATTTTCTGGGGGATCTGATTCAGGCCCAGCACGTTGCAGAGGAAATTCCAGCAGCCGTCGAACCAGTCGTCCACGCAGGGACCCACGGTGCCGTCCATGCCCTGCATACGCTGGCTGCCGCCGGTCTCGCCGTGGCCGCCGAAGCCGGAGATGAAGCAGCCGAAGGGCCGCTTATGCTTCTCGTAGGCGTCGATCATGGCGATGGCCTGATAGACGGAGACCAGGGTATCCAGCCTGGCGTGGTGGAAGAAGGCGGGAGGCGTCTGATCCCCCACCAGGTCGCCGTTGGGCACATAGGTCAGCTTGCCGTCGTCCACCTGCTGGCCGCAGAACATGGGGCCGAAGCCCAGGATCATGGCGTCGGGCC
>JAEETX010000110.1 GCA_016286665.1 Oscillospiraceae bacterium | reverse complement strand
ATATAGATCACATTGTAATCGTCGGGGATCATATCGATGGTGGGCACGCCGGCGCCCGCCAGGGTGCTGGTCTTCTTGTCGGCCAGGTAGTTCTCGCTGAGGGCGAAGCCGATGGAGTGGCTCAGGCCGCCATAGGCCTGGCCGTCCACAGCCAGCCGGTTGCCGATGACGCCCACGTCCGCCACGGTGGTCCAGCGCTTGACCTGGGTCTTGCCGGTCGCGGTGTCCACTTCCACCAGGCAGGTGTTGACGTTATACATATAGGTGGGGTTCTTTTCGCCCATGCCGGTGTTGGGGTCCAGTCCGGGAGGCAGGCCGATGTTGAACTGGTCGTAGTGGCCGATATACTTCACGGGGATGTTCTCGGCGACCATCTCGTCATAGGTGCGCCAGCTTCCGTCGGGCTTCTTCATGGCTTCCATGAGCTGCTTGGCAGCGTCGATGATGGCGTTGCCGCCCATGTAGTGGGAGCGGGAAGCGGCGGCGAGGCCGGTGTCGGGGCAGGTCTTGGAGTCGTTCATCACCAGATGCACCTGGTCGGGCCGGATGCCCAGAGGCTCCAGAGCCTTGACGGTGTGGGTCAGGGAGCCGATATCGCCGCCCTGGCCGACGTCCTCCCAGGTGTCGTAGCAGGTGATGGTGCCGTCGGGCATGAGCTCAAGAGCCACCTCGGCCTGGTCGAACATGCCGATGGTGATGATGAAGCCGCCCATGGAGATGCCGACGCCCATGGCCTTGCCGGCAGCCTTGCCTTCCTCGGCTTCCTTCTTGTACTGGTCGTAATAGGGCTTGATCTTCTCCAGCATGGCGGGGTAGGGGTAATCATGATAGGGCATGCTGTTGATGGTCAGGTCGCCGGGACGGGCCGCATTCTTGTCGCGGCCCTCCCAGGGATCCATGCCGCAGGCCTCGGCCGCCATGTCGATGAGGGCTTCGGTGGTGGTGTAGATCTGGGGGGCGCCGAAGCCGCGGTAGGCGGCGTTGAAGCCCTGGTTGGTGGCGACGCCGCGGGCCAGGCCCCGGAACGCGGGGATATTGTAGCCGTGGAAGCCCACGGACACCAGGTTGTTGAAGATCTTGCCGGCCACCACGCCGTAGGCGCCGTGGTCCAGGCCGCAGTCGTATTCAGCGGCGAGGATCTTGCCGTCCTTGCTCACGGCCAGGCGGCCGTTGGTGTAGGTGGCGCTGCGCTTGCCGGACATGTGCTGGAATTCATCCCAGCTGAGGGTCATGCTGCAGGGCATATCCAGGTTCTGCACGGCGGTGACCACCAGAGCGAAGGTGTTGGCGGTGACGGCATAGCCGAAGGAGCCGCCCACGGTGTTCATGATGACGCGGATCTTGTCCTTGGGGATGCCGCAGCCCTGCTCGATGCCCTCCCGGGCCTCGGTGATGGCCTGGGCCTTGCACTGGACGGTCATCATGCCGTCCACGCCCCAATAGGCCTGCACGGTGTCGGGCTCGATGGGCAGATGGGGTTCATGCTGGCTGTGGAAAGCGCCTTCCACCACGATGGGGGCGTCCTCGATGACCGCAGGCGCGTCGCCCTTGAAGCAGGGCTGCTCCATGTAGAAGTTGGGCACGTTCTTGTGGAGCTGGATGGCGGTGGGCATGGCCGCTTCCGGAAGGGTCATATAGGTGGGCAGGATCTCCAGGGTCTGCTTGACCTTCTTGGCCGCCTCCCGGGCATGATCCCGGGTGTCGGCGCAGACCAGGGCCACCACGTCGCCCATGCGGGTGAGCTTCTCGCCGCAGATGATGGGGAACTCGGTGAGGCCGCTGCCCTTCTGCCGCGGCACCACGGCAGGGAAGTCGATGTTGTTGGTGCCCTTCACGTCCTTCGCGGTCAGGACCTTGATGACGCCGGGCATCTTCTCGGCTTCGCTGATATCGATGTCGATGATCTTCGCGTGGGGAGCTTCGCCCAGGACGGGGGCCAGAAAAGCCACGCCATCGGGCATCTTCAGGGCGATATCGTCGCCGTAATCCGCAAGGCCGGTGGCCTTGGCCAGGGCGGTGGGCCTGGGCATCTTGGAGCCGTAGACGTCCTGACCCTCATACTTGAAGGTGATGTCGTCCATGGTCTTCTCGCCCCGCATAACGGCGGCGGCTTCCATGACGGAGTCCACGATGGGCTTGTAGCCCGTGCAGCGGCAGATGTTGTGGTTGGCACGGAACCAGTCGCGCACCTCCTCGCGGGTGGGGTTGGGATTGGTCAGCAGCAGACCGTAGGCGGAGACAATGAAGCCCGGGGTGCAGAAGCCGCACTGAATGCCGCCATAGGTGATCCACGCCTGCTGCAGGGGGTGCAGCCTGCCGGGGGCGCCGATCCCTTCGATGGTGAGGATGCTGCTGTTTTCGGGGATGCTGGCGATCTTTTTGGTGCAGGAGCGGACCGGCTTGCCGTCGATGAGCACGGTGCAGGCGCCGCAGACGCCGATGCCGCAGCCCACCTTCACGCCGGTGAGGCCCATGCGCCGCAGGACGGTGCTGAGCTTGTCCTTTTCGGGATCGACGATCACGAAACGATTCACGCCGTTGATCTCGAAAGCCATTCTGGTGAGTTTAGCCAAACGTATCATCCTTTCCTTTGAGAATGGGTAGTCGCAATAATCCTTTTGGCATTATACCAGCCCCGGCGCAAATTCTCAAGTGTTTCCTTTTCAGATAATTGACTTTTATTTCCCGGCCATCTACAATAATCCCTATTAGAAACTGACGGGAGAAACATATGAACGGAAACGAACTGCTCCGGCCCGGCGGAGAAGGCCGCGGGACCCTGGACGCCTCCCTGGCCGCGGAGGACCTGGAGCTCGGACGACTGAGCCAGCTGCTCTTTCCCGGTCTCAGCGGCCCGGAGGCCCTGGCGTTTGCCTGCGGCCTGCTGACGGACGACCCGGAGACCATCCGCCTCCGGCAGGATATCCTGCGGGACCTGCTGGAGCATCCGGCCCTGCGGGAGGCTCTGGAAAAGCTGCGGAGCATCCTGGCGGAGCTGGAAACCTGCTCCAAGGGCGTGCGGGACAACCTGACGGGCCTCAAGGTCAGCCGCCTGGACGCCGCCGTGGACGGGCTGAAAAAGGCGGTGCTGAAGCTGGAAAAGAACCTGTCTCAGCAGGGGGCGGACATTCTGGAGGAGAGCGCCGCCGACAACCGCTATGCCCAGCTGCTGCGCTTCACCCATTTCCGCCGCCGCCTCACGGCCCTTTACGCGGAGGCGATCGGCCTGCTGCGCGACGGCACCCGGGGGGAAAGCTTTGCCAGCGCCCCCCTGCGTTCCCTGGGCCGATGGGCGGACAGCCTCTGGGAAAAAGACAGGATCGAGGAGACGGAAAAGGCCCTGGCCGCCCTGGACGGGGAATGGAAAGGCGTGGGCGCTTTCGCCGTGGACGTCTGCCTGGACGCCAGGCGCAGCGTGATCGGCCTGGAGATGGCGGAGGTGCGGGAGGAGCCCTACGCTCGGCCCGGCATGCTGGAGGCCGCCGGCTCCGGCGAGGAGCGCAGCGGCGTCACCTCCCTCATCCAGTTCCCCCAGACCGGCACCGGCACCATCTTCCAGGAATACCTCCTCTCGGAAGTGGGCTACGAGGTGCGCAGCAAGCTGACGAAGCTGCGGGAAACGCTGGTGAAGCTCCCCGTCAGCGGCATCGAGGAGCTGCTGACCCTGCAGGACGCCCTGCGCTTCTACACCGGGGCCGCCGTCTTTGCGGAAAAGCTGCGCAGCCGGGGCGTAGGGCTCTGTGCGCCCACGCTGACGCAGGAGGTCACCTTCCGCTTCCGGGAGGCCATGCTGCCGGAGCAGAGCTGCACCGGGACCCTGCCCGTGCCCAACGACCTGAGCCTGGCAAAGGGGGGCACCATCCTCATGACGGGCCCCAACAGCTCCGGCAAGACCTGCTGCCTCATCATGGCGGGCCAGCTGCTCTTCCTGGGACAGCTGGGCTGCCTCCTGCCCGCGCGGGAAGCCTCCTTCTCCCCCCGGGACCGGCTGCTGACCCTCTTTGCCGCCGGGGAGAGCGAAACGGGAGAGGACAGCCGCATGGGGCTGGAGGTGCAGCGCCTGGGGCTTCTTCAGGAGCGGATGACGGAGCGCAGCATCTTCTTTTTCAACGAGCCCATGACCAGCACCAGCGCGACGGAGGGCGGACAGATCTGCGTGGACCTGCTGACGGACCTGGCCTGCAAGGGGGTCCCCGCCCTGCTGGTGACCCACTTCAACCATATCTGGCCCCAGCTCAGGACCCGCTTTGAGGCTTTCGGCCTGGCGGAGGGCCTGCAGAGCCTGGTGATGACCTCGGAGGAGACCGGAGAGGGCCTGCGCTATCTCTACAAATTGAAGGAAGCGCCCCCGCCTCCCTCCAGCCACGCGCGGGCCGTGGTGGCGGCCAAGGGCGTCACGCTGGAAGCCATGGTGGAAGCCCTGGGCAAACGGGGACTGGATATGCGCGCCGATGATCCGGGCTGGGAAAAGGTCCGGCAGGGCGCGGTCTGAGGGAGGAGGAAACGTTGAAACAGATTTCAACTTTCAATTGATCTAAGCCGTTTTTCTCGCCGCAAAGCGGCAACCGAAAAACCTGGCACTTTATGACCATTCCCTGCTCATGGTTGTTTTGTGCCTTCTGCTTAGATGAAAGGAATGGTCATAAATAATGGCATGTCTGCTTTATCCCGCCGGGAAGGGCCCGGCGGCGGTCCCCTTCCCCGCCCAGACCATCGAGGACCTGCAGCTGGGGCGGCTGGCGAAGGCCATGTCCCCCTCGGATTATTATAAGCTCACGCCGGAGGAGCTCTGCACGCTTTTCACCTGCGACGAAGACGTGCTGCGCCACCGGCAGGCGGTCTTCCGGGACGTGCTGCGCTTCCCGGAGCTGGAGAGCGCCATGGAAAAGCTGCTGGACAGCCTGGACGGCTGGGAGAGCCGGGGCGGCAGCCGGCGGGGCGGCGCGGACGCCTTTGCCGTGGGCTTCAGCCTGGATGAATTCACCTGGCTGGACGGTTATCTGCGAAAGATCGACGCCGCCTGGCAGGAATTCGACCGCATCCCCGCGGAGAGCGAGGGCTTTCGGGCCCTGCGGGGGCTGCTGGACAGCCTGCGCAACTCCCGGCGTTATCAGGACGCAGCGGCGGATTTCCAATCGCTCTGCCCCGGCTTCTCCGCCCCGGCGCGGATGCGCCTGGGCTATAACCTGGACGGAGAACTGAAGCCGGGCAGGCTGAAGCTCCTGGCAATGGAACCACCGGAGGAGGGTCCCAGGCCCAAAAGCGCCCAGAAGCGGAAGATGATGCTGACCCAGCGGGCCGTGGAGACGGACGCCATGCTGCTGCAGCGCGTCAGCGCCCAGGCCTCCCAGGACATCAACGCCTTTGTCATCCGGGAGACGGCGGCACTGCGGGGTCTTCGGAAGGAACTGATCGTCTGCCTGGCGGTGCGGAAGCTCACCCGCAGCTGGGAGACTTCGGGGCTCCCTTGCTGCTTCCCGGCGCTGCGGCCCGCTTCGGAAAAGGCATTTCAGGCAAAGGGCCTTTTCGACCCGCTGCTGCTCCTTTCCGACAAGGAGCGGGTGGTTTCCAACGACATCGAGCTTCGCCCCGGCGGGGAGCTGCTGATCCTCACGGGGGCCAACCAGGGGGGCAAGACTGTATTCCTTCTGAGCATGGGCCTGGGCCAATGGCTCGGGCAGCTGGGCTTCCCCGTGCCCGCGAAGGAAGCTTCGATCAGCCCGGCGGAAAACATCCTCACCATCTTCGCCCCCAACGGCCAGCGCTACGGGCGCAAGGGCCTGCTGGCGGAGGAGGCGGGGCGCATCGCCGGAGCCGTGGACGCCCTGGGCAGTAGCAGCATGGTGCTGTTCAACGAACCCCTCACCAGCACCGGGCCGGAGGAGACCAAGGCCATCAGCGCCGAGGTCATCGCCGTCTGCATGGCGGCGGGGGCCAGGGGCGTGTGGGTCACCCACGTCTACGAGCTGGCCTCCAACCGCGCCGGTCTGGAAGCCGCCGTCCCCTGGGGCAGCCGCCTGGGTTCCCTGCGCATCATTCTGGACGAGGAGGGCGGCGAAACGAAGTTCACCTACCGGGTGGAGCGGGGCGAACCCAAGGGGTACAGCCACGCGGAGGACGCCCTGCGCCGGGGCGGGATACGGCTGAGTGATGCACCCGCTTCGCGGGCGTGATGTTTCGCTGCGCGAAGTGATGTGCGGCTTTCGCCGCGTGATGTTTCGCCCATTGGGCGAAGCTGGCGGAGGGAAATCCGCGGAGTCCCGGAGTTTTCCCGCTGCGGCGGGGATGTCCCTCATCCGTCAGCCGCCTTGCGGGGGACAGCGTCTGCCGCCTTCCCCCAGGGGAAGGTGGGGAAACGCCGCAGCTGCGGGGACGAGAGCAGTACGAAGGCGTTTCGCCTGCGGGCGACCCCCTTTCTCACCGCGGAGAAAGGGGGAAAAGACGCGCCGGGGAACCATTCCATAAAGGTTCCCCGGACCCCTCCTCACGGCCAAAGGGGCTCCGCCCCTTATGGAATCCCTAACGGGAGTTTACGGGGGACGCAAGACGAAAGACGAAAGATTTATGATAAAACGAAACAGGGTAACGACCCGTTCCCAGCTTCCCCTGGGGGAAGCTGGCGCGAAGCGACTGATGAGGGACGCCTGCGAAGCAGGCTCTGCGGCAGCGCACATTCTTCTCGTGCGTGGAACTCTCGGCGGCAGAAAACGCATCGCAAGACGAGAGACCGTCCGCCGCGGCGGGGATTCCCTCATCCGTCAGCCGCCTTGCGGGGGACGGCGGCTGCCACCTTCCCCCAGGGGAAGGTGGGGAAACGCCGCTACGGCGGGCATGGTACTTCTCTGCGTACAGCGAGCAAAAGCAGCCTGCCGATCAGGGCAGGCTGCTTTCCTTCGTTTCGTTTATTTGTCGTCCATATCCTTCAGCAGCCGATGGACCACATAGGCCGCCGCCGTCGAGAGGACCGCCCCGATGAGGCAGGAGGGCAGCCAGCGCGCAGCGGCCTCCGCGGCCTGACGCGCGGCATAGTCGCTGGAGTGAAAGGGACTCTGTCCCCTGAAAAACAGGATAAACGCCGCGATCCACAGAATTGCGGCGATCACGGGGAATACATACCGAAAGCCTCGTTCCTTCATCAAACGCTCCTTTCTGTTCCCGAAGGACTGTTTGTTTTCTATTTTTACTTTATATCACATACCGGAAGAATTCTCAAGAAGAAAACCGCGATCACGCGCTTCGCGGGTGTGGGTTTGTCAATGATGTGTTACACGATTCAGGAATAGGGAGGAGCCGAAGGCGACGAACCTATTCCTGAATCGGTGGCCGCGTGAGGAGCAGCGGCGAAGTCAGAAAGGGCCTG
>JAEETX010000109.1 GCA_016286665.1 Oscillospiraceae bacterium | reverse complement strand
CAGAATTTTCGTCAGATTGTCTGAAAATCGCGGGGAATACTTCCTGTATTGGCCAAGATTTTCGGGCAATATGACGGAACATGATGCAAGCAAGATGTGTGCCGAGAATTGTGCGGTGTTGCCTTAATAGACGACCGCGTCCTCCCGAACCGCCACCCGCAGCTCCCGCAGGCAGCCCTGCCCGAACACGGGCTCCAGAGTCTCCCGCAGGGCGGGCAGACGTTCCGCCCTTGTCAGGACCTGCACCATGCCGCCGAAGCCGCCCCCGTGGACCCGGGCGGCTCCTTCCCCTTCCAGGGCCCTGCGGCAGAGGGCCAGGGCCAGGGGGATGGGCTGGTTTTCCGGGTCGGAGAGGGCGAAGGAATTTTGCAGCATTTCCGCGCTGGAGCGGCCGGAGGCGTCCATGAGCCGGAGATAGGCTTCCGCGTCCCCCCGCCGCAGGGCGTCGGCCATTTCCGGAACCCGCCGGTCCTCCTCGAAGAAGTGGAGGGCCCGGAGGGCCGCCCGGTCCCCGCAGGCGCGGCGCACCTCCGGCATGGCGGCCAGGAAATCCCCCTCCGCCGCGTCCCGCAGGCGGGTCTTTCCCAGAAAAGCGGCGACGGCCTTCATCTCCGCCGGGATGGCGGCGTATTCCACCGTCAGGTCCCGGTGGGAGCCGCCGGTGGCCACGGTACACAGCCGCCACTGCGGGGCGAACAGGCGGCTTTCGATGGTCTCCACCCGGGGGGTCGGGTCCCGGAAATCCAGGTAGCTCACGCCCCCCAGGGCGCAGGCGCACTCGTCCATGAGGCCGCAGGGCTTGCCGAAGTGGGCGTTTTCCCCGTATTGCGCTGCCAGGGCCTGGGTCACGGGCGGGATTTCGCCCCCGTTGAACAGCTCGCTCACCAGCCGCCCCGCCAGCACGCCGAAGGCGGCGGAAGAACTGAGCCCCGCTCCGGCGGGAATTTGGGAGGTGATCTCCGCCCGGAAGCCCCCCAGGACATAGCCCTGCTGTTTGAGATATGCAAATGTCCCCCGGGCCAGGGCTTCGGCGGTTCCGGGCCGGCTTGCTTCCGGGCGCAGGTCCCCAAGGTCGATGCGCATCTCCCCGAAGCCATCGGAGCGGAGGATGGCGGTTTGTTCCGCCGTCGTCTCCGCCTCGGCGCGGATATACAGGTCCACGGCGGCGGCCAGCACCCGGCCCCCCTGATGATCGGTATGGTTCCCGGCCAGCTCCGTCCTTCCGGGTACGGCAAGCGACAGTTTCATCGTCTTCTCCTAGAAATTATAATGTGGAACGTCCGGGTGTTCCGCGAAGGTTTTCTCCCGGAGTTCCCAGTCGCCCAGGTCTTCAAGGAGCTGGGACCGCTGCTCCGGGAAGCGGGTTTCATTCAGCCAGTCGATGAAATCCGCCTCCGTAAACATATAACCCCGTCCGTCCCAGTATTTCTTCCCCGCAGGGGTGCGCTGCATCCAGTGCAGGAATTCCATGCAGAACCGGTCAAGGTCATCCGCCGCCGGGTCCGGCACGGAATAGAGATATTGGTCCCCGTCGGCGCTGAGAATGACGCTTTTCATGGTAATTCTCCTCATTTTCCAACGCAGAAGCGGGAAAACACCGCTTCCACCAGGTCCTCCCGCAGGGTGCGCCCGCTGACCTCTCCCAGGGCGGCCAGGGCTTCCTCCGCGTCCGTCAGCACCGCGTCGGGGGTGAAGCCCGCCCGCAGGGCCTCGGCAGCCCTGCGCACGGCGTTCTCCGCCCGGAAAATGGCGTCATACTGCCGCTCGTTGGTGAGGATTTCCCCGGCGTTCAGGGGTTCCTCCGCCCCCAGCAGCTTTTCCAGGGCCTTTTCCAGCTCCTCCAGCCCCGCCCCGGTCCTCGCGGAGACGGACAGCACCGTATCGAATTCCCTTTCCAGCCGCTGCCGGTCCGCCAGGCGGGGCAGGTCCTCCTTGTTCAGCAGGGCAACGGCGGCGGGGGCGGCCTTGGCAGAAGCGATCACCGCCTCGTCCTCCGGGCCCAGGGGCGCGGACCCGTCGAAGACCGCCAGCACCAGCCGGGCGTCCCCGGCGGCGGCCCTGGCCCGGCGGACCCCCTCCGCCTCGGCGGCGGAAGAAGTCTCCCGCAGCCCGGCGGTGTCCGTCAGCCGCAGAAGAAGTCCCCCCAGGCTGAGCTTTTCCTCCAGCGTGTCCCGGGTGGTGCCCGCTTCGTCGGTGACGATGGCCCGCTCATAGCCCAAAAGGGCGTTCAGCAGGGAGCTTTTGCCCGCATTGGGTTTTCCCAGGATGGCGCATTTCACGCCCTCCTTCATGAGCTTCCCCCGGTCAAAGCTGCGGCGCAGCCTTTCCAGCTGCCCGGCGGCCTCCGCCAGGGTATCGGCAGTCTCGGCAGCCTCCAGGGGCTCCACCCCCTCCTCGGGGTAGTCCACCACCGCCTGGAAATGGGCCAGCAGGCCCAGCAGCAGCTCATAGACCCGCTCCGTCTTTTGGGTGACGGCCCCCCGGAGCTGCATGGCGGCGTTGCGCACCCCCAGGGGCGTTTCCGCGTCGATGAGGTCCATGATGGCCTCCGCCTGGCTCAGATCCAGCCGTCCGCTCAGGAAAGCCCGGCGGCTGAATTCCCCCGGCCGGGCCATCCGCGCCCCCTGCCGCAGCAGGACATGCAGCAGCTCCTGCAGGGCGGCGGGGCTTCCGTGGCACTGGAACTCCGCCGTGTCCTCCCCGGTGAAGCTGCGGGGCCCCAGAGCATAGGTGCACAGGACCTGGTCCAAAACCCGGTCCTCCTCGTCCACGGCCTCCCCCAGCACCAGCCGGTGGGGACCGGCGTCCCGCAGGACGCCGCCCTTTTGGGGACGGAAAACCGCCTCCGCCACGCTTACGGCGCCTTCGCCGCTGAGGCGGATGATCCCCAGAGCGGCGCGGCCTCTCGCGGTGGCGACGGCGGCAATGGTATCAGACATAGCTTCCTCCGAATCATGCAGTAATCAAATCAACGATGACCAGCTCCGGACGGTTATAGAACCGGGGCAGGCGGGTGGATTCCCGCGCCAGCCCCCGGCTGACGATCATCACCGTCCCGTCCCGCTCGTACATGCCTCCGGCACAGGCCGGGAACAGCCCCTGATTCGGCGCATAAAGGCCGTTGAGAAGGCCGGGGATGCGCCATTGTCCCCCGTGGGCGTGACCGGCCAGCACCAGGTCGAAATCAAACCGGGCGTACAGCTCCAGCTTTTCCGGCCGGTGGGTCAGCAGGATCGTGTACCGTCCGTTGTCCGCCTGTGCCGCAGCCTGCGCCAGCTGCTCCTGAAAGCTTCCGTCCCCGTATTCCACATAGCCGCGGTCATTCCCCCAGGCGTCCGGGTCGTCCACGCCGCAGAGATTCACCGCCGCGCCGGCTGCTTCCACGCTGACCGCTTCCCCGCAGAGACGGCGGACGCCGCATTCCTCCAGGACGGCCATTTTCTCCCGAAAACCGGCCTCCCCGCTCCAATACTCATGATTCCCCGTAACATAAAAGCAGGGATATTTCCGGCCGATCTCCCGCAGAAAAACCACCGCATGATCATCCGGCAGCCTGTCGTCGAAGATGTCCCCGCCCAGAAGGATGAGGTCCGGCGCCTGTTCGTCGACGGCGTCCAGCAGCCGGCGCTGCTCCCGCCCGTAGGCACAGGCGTGGAGATCCGTCACCAGGGCGATGCGGACGGGCCGGGCGAGCCCGGGGGCGGTCACCTTATAGCGGACGATCCGCAGGGAGCTGACGAGCCCCGGAAGGATCAGGCAGAGAAGGACGGCTGCAAGCACCGGGAGGAGCTTTCGTTTTTTCTTCATTTTTCTTACTTGAAGAAGTGCTCTCCCACCGCCGCCCAGAGGGGCAGGGTGACCACGCTCAGCAGGGTGCTCAGCAGCACGGCGGCGGAGGCCTCCTCACAGGCCGCCTCGCTGCGGCCGTTGTTATAGGAAAAGGCCGTCAGCAGCGAGGGCACGGGCACGGCCCCATAGATGAAAAGCACCCGCTTGCTCTCTCCGTCCATGGGGAACAGGAGGAAAAGGCCCAGCATGACCAGGGGGCAGAGGATGGCTTTGGTCAGCACGATGAGCAGGGCACTGCGCCGCTGCCAGAGGGTCTTCATGGAGATGCCCGCCATGCCCATGCCCACCAGCAGCATGCCCAGCACGCTGGCCGTGCTGCCCAGGGCCTGCACCGCCTTATCCAGGAACAGGGGCGGCTGTATGCGCCCCATGTGGAGGGCCAGACCCACCAGCACCGCCACCACGGGAGGCGAAAAAATGAGCTTCATCAGCGCCCGGAAGGAGAGCTTTTTGCCCTCCGCCCCTTCCTGCCGCAGAAGGACGCCGGGCAGGGAATAAAAGATGGGGCGGACGGGCACGGTGAACAGGGTGAAGACGAACAGGCCATCGGCCCCATAGAGGTTTTCCACTACGGGGAAGCCCATGAAGGTGAAGTTGCCGAAGGCCATGGAAAAGCGGGCGGACTTGCCCGCCTCGCTTCGGCCCGACAGGAGATAGATCACCTCGCCCGCCAGCAGCAGGAGGGCGATGGTGAGCAGCGCCAGGAGCAGCACCCGGCCCACCCCGGTGAAGCGGTCGGTCTGGGCATAGAGGGTGCGGGCGATCATGCAGGGCAGGGCCACGTTGGTCACATATTTCGCCAGTTGGGCCCGGAAATTCGGCCCCACCAGCCCGATACGCACGATAAACAGCCCCAGGAATACGAAAATGGCAAATTCCAGGGCCACCTGCAATGCGGTCATTTACAACATTCACCGCCTTGAACACGTTTCATACGGAAGCTAAGCCTCGCAGAGTTCGCGTCCGCAGACGCACGTCCTTATTTACTGGAATACTTCGCATCCGCGTAAACGCGAATGCTCAACAATTCCAGTAAAACGTCCTTATCAAACCGAAAGCCGGGCTTTCGGTTTGGAGAGAAGGAGCCGGAGGAATCTTGGCGATATTCGCCTAGTAGGCGGATATCGCACATTCATCCGCGCTCCGACGAGACATGCGCCTCGCGAAAAATACTTCTCGCGGAGCGGACTTCGTCGGAGCAAGCTCCATATCATTCGCTTCGGCCCAATGAGCCGAAGCGAATTCATTCCGCTGCTCCTCCTCTTCAAAATTGAAGCAGCGCTTCAATTTTGAGAAGGACGTTTTGCCGGAAGCTTCAAGTAATGCCGTTAGCGGCATTACGCCGTATTCCGGCAAATGAGGACGCTGCGGAGCGCAATCCCTTCTCAACTCGAAGCGTTGCTTCGAGTTGACTTCACCACGCTCATGCTCTCCCATTTGCCGCCGCGGAAGCGGAGATAGGACATCACCAGCCCGACGACCCAGCCGATGGGATTGGGGACATAGAGGGCGGCAAAGCCCATATGGAAGGCGTAACAGAAGATATAGGTCAGCGCCACGCGGACGGCCAGCACCGCCAGGGTGATGCCGGAGGCGGCCTTCACATCCCCGGTGCCGGTGAGGACCCCGGCATTGGACATATACAGGCAGAAGAAGGCGAAGAAGGGAGCAATGAAGCGGAGATGCCGGATGCCCAGCTCCAGGGCATCCCCCTCCACGCCGAAAAGGGCGATGAGCTGCCTGGCGAAAATAAAGAGGAAAATCGCCATCACGACGGCTACGGGCACCAGGATGCTGCGGGACTTCCGCCGCCCGGAGCGGACCCGATCGGGCTTCCCTGCGCCGACATTCTGGCCGGAGAAGGTGCTGACGCCGTTGTTCAGACCCTGGGCGGGGACGAAAAGATAGCCCTCGATGCGGCTGGCGGCGGTATTGGCGGCGATGGCGCTGGTACCCAGGTCGTTCACCACCCGCTGGATCAGCACGTTGCCCCCGGAGACGATGCACATCTGGATCATGGTGGGGATGCCCAGCTTCAGGATCAGCTTCGCTTTCTCCCCCTCGAAGCGGAATTCGCCCCGCCCAAAGCGGTAGAAGTCATATTTCTTCGTCATATAGACCACGCTGACGACGGCGCAGACCAGCTGGCAGAACACGGTGGCGATGGCGGTGCCTGCCACGCCCCAACGGAGCACGATGACAAGGAGCATGTCCAGCAGGATATTCAGCACGCTGGAAATGAGCAGGAAAAAGAGGGTGGCCTGGCTGTCCCCCACGCTGCGCAGGGCAGCCGCCACCACGTTATACACAAACTGGAACAGGAGACCGATGCAGTAGATGCGGAAATACTTCAGCGCATCGGGCAGGACCTCCGCCGGCACCCGAAGCAGGCGGAACAGGGGCCAGGACAGGCCCGCCGCCAGCGCCGCGATCAGGATACTCAGGCCGGACAGGAGCAGCAGCCCCGTGGAGAGGCTGCGGCGCAGATCGTCGTACCGCTTGGCGCCGAACAGCTGCGCGAAGAGTACGCCCCCGCCGTTGCAAAGGCCCACGGCGAAGGAGACCACGAACATGGTCAGGGCCGCGCAGGTCCCCACTGCGGAGAGGGCCGCCTCGCCCAGATAACGCCCCACCACGACGCTGTCCACGGTATTGTACAGCTGCTGGAGCACCAGCCCGCCCATGATGGGCAGGGCAAAGGTCATAATATGCCGGGTCTCGCTCCCGGACGTCATATCCCGAGCCATGGCATTTCCGGGTCCGCGCGGCGGCACCGCCGGTCCCATTCCTTTCTCCGGCCCTCTTTGAGGCCGGTCATTGTTTTCTCAGCCCCGACGGGGCGGCTTGCGGGTCTTTTCCGGCGTCGCCGGGCCGGTGGGTACGCCCCGCCGGGTCCCGGGCTTCTTTTCGCCTGTTTTCCCGTCCCCGTAGTGGCGGACGGTCTTCTTTTTTCCGCTGTCCACGCGCTTTTTCCCCTCTCCGCTTTTCTCCGGATGCACCAGGCAGCCGGGCCCGTAGCCGATCAGGTCCTCCCGATGAGCCTTGCGCAGCGCCTCCATCACCAGGGCCTTCTTCGATGGGTCGAACCACTGGAGCAGGGCCCGCTGCAGCTCCTTTTCCCGATAGCTGCGGGGGACGTAGACCTTCTTCATGGTGCGGGGGTCCAGCCCGGTCCAGTACATGCAGGTGGAAACGGTGCCCGGGGTGGGGTAGAAGTCCTGCACCTGCCGGGGATAGACCCCCCGCTCCTTCAGATAGACCGCCAGCTGCACCGCGTCCCGCAGGGTGCTGCCGGGGTGGGAGGACATGAGGTAAGGCACCAGATACTGCTTCTTTTTGAGCTTCCCGTTCATGGCCTCGTATTGCTCGCAGAAGGCCTCGAACACCGCAGACCGGGGCTTTCCCATATAGTCCAGCACCGTGTCCACGCAGTGCTCCGGGGCGACCTTCAGCTGGCCGCTCACGTGGTATTTCGCCAGTTCCCGCAGAAATTCGTCCTTCCCCTCCGCCAGCACGTAGTCGAA
>JAEETX010000030.1 GCA_016286665.1 Oscillospiraceae bacterium | reverse complement strand
ATGGTGCTCTTGCCCGCGCCGGTGGGACCCACCAGGGCGATGGATTCCCCGGCCTTCACATCGAAGGAGACATGCTTGATGACGGGGATGCCCTTTTCATATTCAAAGACCACATTGTCAAACTGCACATGCCCGTCGATGGGGGGCAGCTCTCTGGCTTCCGCCTCGTCCTCCACGCTGACCGGCTCGTCCAGCACCTGGAAGATGCGCTCCAGATAGCTCATGGCGTCCATCAGCTGGTTATAGATGTTGCCGATGGTCATGATGGGGGCCCAGAAGCGGTTGGAATAGCTGACCATGGCGGTGATGGCGCCGATCTGCACCACCCCCTCCAGGATGAAGTCCTTGCGGAACCAATAGATGGCGGCGACATAGATGGCGCACTTCACGATGCGCATCAGGGTGGCGGCAATGGGATACATGCCGTGGGCCACATAGGCGGCGCGCAGCTTATAGAGCTTGTTCTCCTTCAGCAGCCCGTCGAAGATGCCGCTGTTCATTTCCTCCCTGGCAAAGGCCTGGGTGACCTTCACGCCGTTGATGTTCTCGGAGAGATAGGCGGTGACGTTAGACTGCTTGTTGGCCGCCTTCTGGCGGAAGCGGCGCTGCAGCGGCTTCGTCAGGGCCACGTAGACGGCGAAGACGGGCAGGCCCGCCAGCACCACCAGGGTCATCTTGGGACTGAGGGTCAGCATGAAGACGAGGATGATGACCAGGTTGATGAGGGCCAGGATGGCGTTGACCAGACCGTTTGTGAGGAAGTCCGACACGTTGTTCACATAGTTGATGACCCGCGTCAGGATCTTTCCGTGGGGACGGCTGTCATAGTAGTCGAAGCCCAGCTTCTGCAGGTGGACATACACGTCCGTGCGCATATCCGTGGTCATGCTCTGGCTGGTGTTGGCGCTGATGATGCTCTTGCGCCGGTTGATGAAGATGGTGCCCACGTTGATGAGGAAATAGCCCACGCCCAGGACGATGATGGTGCCGATGGCCTTGTGCCCCTGGGGGATCAGCTTATCGATGATATGCGCCTGGATGCGGGGGGTCAGGAGGGCGAGGAGGCTGGACAGGATGGCGAGGGCGAACATCAGAATGATCTGCTTGCGGTATTTCTTTACATAGACGAGGCTGCGCTTGAATTGGCGCCAGTTGAACGGCGCGTCCAGCTCTTCGTCGATGTTATACTTGTTTCTCGCCATTACACGGCACCCCCTTCCAGGGCCATGCGAAGGGTCCCGTCCGCTTCCGCTTCATCCAGGCCGTGCTGCATGACGCAGGTCTTGTAGTAGTAGCCGCCCAGCTTCATCAGCTCCCGGTGGCTCCCCTCCTCGATGATCTTCCCCTTATCCAGAATGTAGATATAGTCCGCATGCTTCACCGAGCTCACCCGCTGGGCGATGATGATGGTGGTGCATTTGTCCGGCATGGCCTTCAGCTGCTGCTGGATATATTCCTCCGTCTCCATGTCCACGGCGGAGGTGGTGTCGTCCAGGATCAGCACCGGGGCGTGCTTCGCCAGGGCGCGGGCCAGGGAGATGCGCTGCTTCTGGCCGCCGGAGAGGCCGGTGCCCCGCTCGCCCACGATGGTGTCATATTTCTCCGGCATGCCGGAGACGAACTCGTCCGCATCGGCGATGACGGCGGAGGACAGGATGTTCTCCATTTCCGTGTCGGGCACGCCGTAGGCGATGTTGGATTCCACCGTGTCGGAGAAGAGGAACACATCCTGCATGGTAAGGCCGATGCTGCGCCGGAGCTTTTTCAGCGGCCACTTGCGCACATCCACCCCGTCCAGAAGCACGCTGCCCTCCGTCACATCCGCGAAGCGGTCGATGACGTTCACCAGGGTGGACTTGCCGCAGCCCGTGGGGCCCATGATGCCGATGACCTGGCCGGGCCGGATGTGCATGTTCACATCGTCCAGCACCTTGACAGAGCCGTAGGCCAGCGTCACATGCTCCAGGTCCAGCTGACCGCGGACCGTGTCGGGGCTTTCGTCCTTCTCCGGCTCCCGGATGCTCTCGTCCATGTAATAGAGCTCCTGCACCTTTTCCGTGGAAGCCCGGAAGCGCTGCACGTCGTTGACCAGCATACCCATCATCATGAGGGGCTCGTTGAGAGTCCAGGCAAAGGTGAGGAACAGGGTCAGCTGGCCGATGGTGATGCCGCCGTGATCCACGCCGATGATGACCAGGATGGAGCCCACCGCCAGATTGATGACGGTGATGATGCTGGCCAGGGAATCGATGATGGGGCCGTAGCGCAGCCAGATCATCACGGCCTCGATGTTCCGTGCCTTGTAGCCCTGGTTCTCCTGCTGGAATTTCTCCATCTCGAAGTCCTCGCGGACGAAGGCCTTGACCACCCGGTTGCCCGCGATATTCTCCGCCACCACGGCGTTGAGGTTACTCAGCTGCTTCCTGGCCTTTTTGAAGGCGGGGTGGATCTTTTTGCCCATTTTGTTGGCGGCGATGGCGGTGAAGGGGGATACCAGCAGCAGGATCAGGGTGTATTTCCAGTTGATGCGCATGAAGACCACGATGGCCACGATCAGCATCAGCACGAATTCCACCACCCGCGGGATCACGAAGCTGAGACTGCGGCTGATGACCTCCACGTCGCCGGAGCACTTGTTGATGATGTCGCCCGCCTTGTTCTCCCGATAGTAATCCGTGCCCAGGGCCATCAGCTTGCGGAACAGCGCGCCCTTGAGGCGCACCACCGCCGTCTCCGCCGCCATTTCCGCCAGGACGCTGGTCAGATAGCGGCAGACGGAAAAGGCCAGGCCGACCAGCAGGGTGAGGCCCAGCATGGGCAGCAGCCGGTCGAATTGCTGCGGCATGAGGACGTCATCCACGATATCCTTGAAGATATAGGGCTCCCAGGTCATGAGACCCACGCCCGCGATATCGAAGACGATGGCAAGGATCAGCAGGTATTTCTGCTTCCCCAGCCAGTTGAAGGCCCACTTGTACTGTTTCAAGAATCACCAACTCCGTTTATATCCGTTTTCTTTTCTCTTAGTTTACCACCGAAAAACATCCTTTGCAATATAAAAATATCCCTTGCAACATAAACTTGACAATCTGCCGGGGCATGATATGATTACAAAATAATCATGGCATTCCCGGCAGGTCATAGGCTGCCGGAAAGCCAGGAAAGCGGAGGTCGCACTATGCGGAAGAAGATCATCACCATGGACGAGGCCATGGACCTTATCAAGGACGGAGACACCATCTGGGTCAACTCCTTCGGCGGCTGCGCCTCCCCCATCGATTTGAACAAGGCCATCACCCGCCGCTACCGGGCCACCGGTCACCCGAAGCACCTGACGGTCTATTCCTCCTTCAGCTTTGCCGAATGGCGGGAGGACAGCGACGTGGAGGGCTATATCTGCGAGGGCGGGGCGGACTGCGTCGTCATCGGCTTCTTCGGCAGCCTCTACGGCACCGCCAAGGCCATTCAGGAAAACCGGCTGGAGGGCTACAACCTGCCCGGCGGCGTCATGAGCCACATGATCCGGGCCGCGGCCTGCGGCCAGAAGGGTCTGTTCACCAAGATCGGCCTGAACCTCTTTGTGGACCCCCGCGTGGGGCAGTACCGCCTCAACGAGCGCTCCAAGCGGACGCTGGTGCACCTCGTCGGCGAGGGGGACGACCTGGGCCTGATGTACGACTGCCCCAATGTGGACGTCGCCCTGCTGAAAGCCACCTATGCCGACGAGCGGGGCAACATCACCTTCGAAAACGAGGCGGCCAGCGTGGACTGCCTCAGCGTGGCCCAGGCCACCCACCGCAACGGCGGCAAGGTCATCGTCCAGGTCTGCCGCATCGTCAACAACCACATGCTGCCCCGGAGCGTCAACGTGCCCTCCGCCCTGGTGGATGCGGTGGTGGTGGTGCCGGAGCAGAAGCAGCTCACCGCCATGGACGGCTTCTATGACTATATCTGCGGCAAATACGTTCCCACGGGCAACATCCTCCGGGCCTGCCGGGACGAGATCATCAGCAAGATCGGCGAAACCAGCCACCGCACGGACCTGCACCGGGCCATCGCCAAGCGGGCCTTCCACGAGCTCAAGGAGGGGCAGATCGCCAACATCGGCATCGGCATCCCGGAGCTGATCGCCCAGGAGGTGCTGGACAGGGACATGCTGGACAAGGTGCACCTCTCCGTGGAATCCGGCCACACCGGCGGCCTGCCCCTGGGGGGCAAGGGCTTCGGCGTCTCCATCGGGCCGGACACCATGATGGACATGGCCCGCCAGTTCGACTTCTATGAGGGCGGCGGCCTGGACATCTGCTTCATCGGCACCCTGCAGGTGGACGCCAAGGGCAATGTCAACGGCCACCAGGCCCCCGGCAAGCTCAGCGGTATCGGCGGCTTTGCCAACATCAGCCAGACCACCAAAAAAGTGGTGTTCTGCATGACCTTCACCTCCGGCGGTCTGGAGGGCTCCTTCGACGGCCACCGGGTGACCATCACCAAGGAGGGGCGTATCCGGAAATTCCAGGACGCCATCCCCACCCGCAGCTTCGCCGTGGAAAACGCCTACGCCATCGGCCAGGAGGTCATGTACGTCACGGAACGCTGCGTCTTCCGGCTGACGGAGGACGGGCTGGAGCTGACGGAGATCGCCGAAGGGGTGGACCTGCAGCGGGACATCCTGGACCAGATGCCCTTCCGCCCGAAGATCGCGGCGGAGCTGAAAACCATGGAATTCTGAGGAGAGCGCATTGAATAAACCACTGAACCCGGAGGATTACGCGGAGCCGCGCTGTCTCCTGGGAGACGAGCGCTTCGGCGCTGCGGCGGTGATCCCCGTTCCCCAGCAGCGGATCATCGGGAAGCTGGACGAATACCTGAGCCGCCGGGATTACGAGGGTGCGGAAAAGCATCTGAAATACTGGCTGGAGGAAGCCCGGCAGGGCCGGGACGACCGGGGAAGGCTGCTGATCCTGAACGAGCTCGTGGGCCACTGCCGGAAAACCGGCAGACGGGAGGATGCCTTTCGCTATGCGGAGGAAGCGCTGGCGCTGATGACGGCGCTGGGCTATGAGGGCAGCGTCACCGGCGGCACCACGCGGGTAAACGCGGCCACGGCCTACAGCGCTTTCGGTGAGAATGAAAAAGCCCTGGCCCTTTTTGAAAAGGCCGGGGCGGATTATGCCGGGCCCGGAACGGACCCGGACCTGCTGGGCGGTCTCTATAACAATATGGCCCTGGCCTGCAAGGCGCTGGGCCGCTTCGACGAGGCTTTCTCCCTCTTTGAAAAGGCGATCGGGATGATGGGCCGGATTCCCGGCGGCCAACTGGAGCAGGCCATCACCTGCCTGAACATGGCGGACACGGTATCCGCGCAGCAGGGGCCGGAGAAAGGCCGGGAGCGCATCCGGACGCTGGTGCAGCGGGCCGCTGACCTGCTGCAGAACCCGGAGGTGCCCAGGGATGGGTACTACGCTTTCGTCTGCGAGAAATGCGCTCCCGGCTTCGACGACTACGGCTTCCCGGAGGAAGCGGAAGCGCTGCGGCAGGCCGCGAGGGAGATCTATGAACGGGCTTGAGCTTTCCCGCGGTTTCTTTGAGGAATTCGGCAGGCCCATGCTGGAGACGCAGTTCCCCGAGCTGCTGCCCCGGCTGGCGGCGGGCCTTTTCGGCAGCGGTTCGGAGTGCTTCGGCTATGATGATGATGTCTCCCGCGACCACGATTTCGAGCCGGGCTTCTGTATCTTCCTGCCGGGAGAGGACGAAGTGGACCGGCGCAGCGCCTTTCTGCTGGAACGGGCCTATGCGAAGCTGCCGAAGGAATACCGGGGCTTTCGCCGCCCGACGCTGCTGCCCGTGGGCGGGGCCCGCCGCGGGGTCCTGCGGACCGGGGACTTCTTCCGGGCGCTGACGGGCAGCCCCGACGGACATTTGACCGCGCCGGAGTGGCTCACGGTCCCGGAAGAAGCTCTGGCGGAGGCCACCAACGGGGAAATCTACTTCGACGGCCCGGGGGAGGTCAGCCGCATCCGCGCTTCCCTGGCGTACTTTCCGGAGGATATACGCCGCAAACGGCTGGCGGGGCAGCTGCTGCTCATGGGTCAGGCGGGGCAATACAACTACGCCCGCTGCCTAGGGCGCGGGGAGACCGCCGCGGCCCAGCTGGCCGTTGGGGAATTCGTGAAAAGCGCTCTGTCGGCAGCCTTCCTGCTGCACCGCCGCTACCAGCCTTATTACAAATGGAGCTTCCGCGCCCTGCGGGAGCTGCCGCTGCCGGGCGATCTGGCGGGAAGCCTGGAATATCTGCTCACCAGCCCCAACTCCCCCGCCGAAGCGAAAGAAAAGACGCGGATCATCGAGGAGATCGCCGAAGCTGCATCGGCGCAGCTGCGCCGACTGGGGCTGAGCGACGTCCCCGGCGCGGAGCTGGAAGCGCACGCCTACGCCGTCAATGACCGCATTTCGGATGGAGAGATCCGGAATCTCCACATCCTGGCGGCAGTATAGGAGAAGCACCATGGAACAAGCCGAACGGAGAGCCTATCTGATCCGCAGCCTGCTGGCAGAGGACGCGCGCCGGCGCGTGACCGTTCCCTCCGATGAGGGAGAACAGAAACGGCTGCTGCGTTCTCTCATGAACGTGCGGCGGCCGAGCCCCGCGAGCAAAGAATTTCTGAGCGTGCAGGACGACTATCTGAGGGAAGCCATCGCGGAAAAGGGGATCACCCGCCTGGCCGATCTGACGCCGGCGGACGGCGACCTCTATCTCTGGCAGGGCGATATCACGACGCTGGAATGCGACGCCATCGTCAACGCCGCCAACAGCGGCATGACCGGCTGCTACCGTCCCTGCCACAACTGCATCGACAAAGCGACACATATCAGGATCACACATCCATCGAACTGCATCATGGTAAGCTGCTAATTCAGCTGAATACATCTCTTCCGAAGGTGGCGGATGATGCCAGCCCGGGCGAAAAACTCTTGTATTACCGCGAACTTCGAGGGTACACCCGTGAAGAATTTGGGAAATTAGTCGGGCTGGAGCCGGGCGGTGTTCAGAATTTCGAGGCTGAAATCAATCAAATTCATTATCGTCACGCATTGAATTTTGCAGATCTGCTCGGTGTAGAACCCGAGATCTTTCTAAGTGATTACACACGGTTCTGTGCTCCGGGATATGGTGACCGGATCCGTAAAATCCGATATGCCTGTGGTCAGACACAGGAAGAATTCGCAGAAACGCTCGGAGTCACAAGAAACAGGGTATCGGTATGGGAAGCTGAAATCGATGAGTTTCACCCAAGCTTTCAATCTTTTGAAAAGCTGGGAGCAATAGCATCCGAAAAAGGAATCCAAATAAAGCGCCTGATCGAGGATCCGGACAGTTATAGTGATGGGTATGACGAATTTATTTCCGGTGAATACGGAAAGAAAATGAAGTACATCAGAGCCGCCTACGGGATGACACAAACTGAGTTCTGCCAAATGCTTGGTGTAGGCGATACATCTCCATGTATGTGGGAATCGGAGAATCGGAAACCACTCAGAAAGTATTTTGGACGAATTAAGTTCCTGGCAGAGGCCAAAGGGATCAGCCTTACCAGACTGAATGAAGATCCGGATTTCTATCAGGATGCCTATTCAAGATTTATTGAACGCGACAGCGGAAAGAAGATCCGATATATTCGCCTGACTTACGGAGTTTACACAGACACTTTCGGCGGGATGCTTGGCTGCAGCGGAAATGCAGTTGCGGTCTGGGAACGTGGCCAATATATTATGGGCAGGCAGTACTTTGATACCCTGCAGCGATTGGCAGCGGAGAAAGGGATCTCTTTGGACGAGCTGAATGATAATCCATCATTGTGTCAGGATTCCTATGATGTGTTTTGCAGCGGAAATTGTGCTTGGAAAATACATTTCGTCAGAATCTGCTGCGAAATGTCCATTGTCAGATTCGCGTCAGAGATTGGTGTCAGTACAGCAACAGTGAGCTCATGGGAATCTTCTTCCACAGAAAAAATCAACAGAAGGCCGGGGCGGGAATCATTCAGAAAGATCTGTGATTTATTATCCGCGGCCGGAGGAAATCTCAATGAGATTGAAAAAGACTACGACTGCTTTTTCAGGCTGCTGAAAGAATATCGATCTCCAGGATACGGCAGGAAAGTCAAAAGGATTAGAGAGCAAATGGGATTAAAGCGAAAGGAATTCGCTGCTACAATAGGGGTTGGTGACCAGACGGTCTATCACTGGGAAAAAGAAGCTGAATCCCATGGCAGTTATATATGTCCCGGAGAATTGACCTTTTACCGTATCTGGAAGCTTGCATTAAAGAGAGGTGTTGATATCAATGAATCATGAAGAACAACGAATCTGGATGATCCGTTATTTGCTGAATGAGGATGAACAATACACAGGATATAAAATCCCGGATGATGAGAAGGGCCAGAAGGATCTGCTGCGTGCTCTGATGAACGTTCGTCTACCGAGGGCTATCAGTGATGAATTTCTGAGTATCCAGGATGAATATCTGCAGGAAGAAAATAACCGGGAAGTGATCACGGACATCACCATGCTGCAGCCGTGCGCATGCGACAGCAGACTATATCTCTGGCAGGGAGACATGACAACACTTCGCGTGTCTGGGGTGGTCAATCCAGCTAACAGCGCCTTAAGGGGCTGTTTCATTCCTCTGCATAATTGCGCGGATAACATCGTTCATAGCAAAGCAGGAATCCAGCTTCGCCTGAAATGCGATAGGATCATGTGTGCACAGGGACACGAGGAACCGACCGGGCAGGCAAAGATCACACCGGCTTATAATCTTCCCTGTAAATATATTCTGCATACTGTAGGTCCCATCGTCCAGGGACGACTCACAAAGGAGCACGAGCGGCTCCTGGTCTCCTGCTACACGTCCTGCCTGAATCTGGCAGCGGAGAACGGCTTAGAGAGTCTAGCTTTCTGCTGTATCTCAACCGGCGTCTTCATGTTCCCGAATCAGAGGGCAGCAGAGATTGCCGTGGAGACGGTTCGGAACTGGCTAGATGAAACCGAAAGCGGCATGAAAGTGATTTTCAATGTATATAAGGATTTGGATCTGAAAATATATTCTGAACTGTGTAAATGAGGCAGTTTGTACAACCACGGTATTATTGACTGTTTTAATAAGGCGGCTCACGTCGAGACGGTTGTCCAACTTTCCAAGGGAAACATATCGAGTCAGAATGTCAGAGTTGAATTTTCTCTTGAAGACATGGACATGTCCAGGTTTCAGCAAGGGGCTACATATGAGCAGATCCAGGAGTGGGTGCAGGAAAAGTACGGATTCCATGTGACACATCTGAACATTGCAAAGACGAAGCGGAAATGTGGTATCACAGAGCGTATCAACTATAATCTCCCCAAGAGCGAGAACAGTAAATCGCCTGGCACACCGAAAGAAAAGGAAGAGGCTATTATTGATGCCTTCAGGCATTTTCAGATGATCTGAAATTCGTTGTAGTATGGCAGTTTTGACATCTTATTGAAAATGATGAAATTCAAGAGTTTTCAAATGTTGCCGGACCGTTGCAGTGGACAACGGTCCGGTATTCTGATGTTAATGCAGCTAAAGGGATAATAGTCCTGCCCAAATTGTATGGCTAAGGGAAAAAGATCTGAACGACTTTACGCCGATTTTACAATACAGAGGTTACAGGACTTACAATACAAAACTATGCTGAGAGTGAAGAGGAGGTTTTCCTATGATTTATTGTGTTGAAGACGAAAGCGCCATTCGGGATCTGATGGTCTACACGCTGCAAGTGTCCGGATTTGATGCGCAGGGCTTTGAGAACGATGCGGACTTTTGGGCTGCAATGAAAGAGCAAAGACCTGAACTTATTATTCTGGATGTGATGCTGCCCGGAGAAGACGGGCTGACGATCCTCCGTAAACTGCGCTCCTCTCCTGTAACGACAGATATCCCCGTTATTATGGCTACGGCAAAGGACAGTGAATATGACAAAGTGATCGGCCTCGATTCCGGTGCGGACGATTATCTTGCCAAACCATTTGGAATGATGGAAATGGTTTCCCGTATCAAAGCAGTTCTTCGTAGGGCAGGCAACAGACAACCTGTGATTCTTTCATACGGGATGATCGTCCTCGATGAAAACAGGCATGCTGTTACCATTGACGGGAAAGCGGTTTTGCTCACATTGAAGGAATATGAACTTCTGAAGCTGTTTATGGAAAGCCCCGGCAGAGTCTTTACAAGAGACAATATACTTTCCAGTGTATGGGGCGGTGATTTTGCCGGTGAAACAAGAACGGTGGATGTCCATATCGGGACTTTAAGGACAAAGCTTGAGAAAGCGGGAGACTATATCCGGACCGTTCGAGGGGTTGGCTACAAGTTGGAGGAAGAAAATGAGCAGTAAGATATTTAAGGCGATCTGGATCGCTGCCATCACGGTTTTCCTTGCTTCGCTGCTGCTGATCATGGGGACACTATACAACTATTTTTCGTCCTTACAGAGAAATCAGCTGCGCAATCAGACTGAATTGGCGGCACAGGGTGTTGCCATGTCCGGAATGGACTATCTTGACGAATTGAGCATAGAAAACTATCGCATCACCTGGGTCAGCCCGGATGGAAATGTCCTCTTTGATAACGAAGCAGATACAGCTTCAATGCAGAATCATCTGGAACGGCCGGAGATTCAGCAGGCTTTGAAGGAGGGATTCGGAGAATCTACCAGACATTCCTATACCCTGGCAGATCAGCAGTACTATGCTGCTAAAAGACTTCCCGACGGGTCGGTTTTCCGTATGTCAATCGCTCAGCTTTCTGTATGGAGCCTTCTCTTCGGCTTTGCTCAACCGATATGTTTTGTCATCCTTGTCGCATTGATCCTTTCATTTGTTCTGGCGTCCCGGATCGCCAAAAAGATCGTCAAACCCATCAATGAAATAGATTTGGAACATCCGAACCAGTACTATGGTCAGGAAGATTATAAAGAAATAGAACCGCTGCTTCACCATATTTCAGCGCAACAGGCACAGTTAAGACAGGATCAGGAAGAGATCGAAAAAGCAGCCCTGATTCGGCAGGAGTTCAGCGCAAATGTGTCACATGAGCTGAAAACACCGCTCCATGCTATATCCGGCTATGCGGAGCTTCTTAAAAACGGGCTGGTAAAAGAGGAGGATATCAAGCCGTTTGCCGAAAAGATCCACACAGAATCACTGCGGATGACGAAGCTGATCGAAGATATTATTGATCTGACAAAGCTGGACAGTGGCGGTGTTGATATGAAATGGGAGGACTGCGATCTATATCGTATCGCAGAAAATGCTGTCGATTCTCTGGAGGCTGCTGCTTCTGCGATGGATATTTCGATTGATATTGGTGGAGAAAGTGCACCCGTAAAAGCAATCCCACAGTTGCTGTACAGCATTGCGTATAACCTTTGTGATAATGCAATCAAGTATAATCATACCGGAGGCAATGTAATCGTTACGGTTGCGCAAAAAGAGCATAGTACCGTACTATCGGTAAAAGATACAGGAATAGGCATTCCAGAAACGGATCAGAAACGTATTTTTGAGCGTTTTTATCGTGTGGATAAGAGCCGCAGCAAAGAGGTCGGCGGAACAGGTCTTGGTCTGTCTATCGTTAAACATGCGGTTATGATCCATAACGGAAGAATTGAAGTGAAAAGCGCAGTTGGGGAAGGGTCAGAGTTTATCGTTACGATACCGAACCATCCAAAGGACGTGAAGCTGTGACTTATCAGGAAATTAGAGATAATGAAGAAATAAGCACTTATATCCGCCAGGCAGATATGTCACTTTCAGCCCTGGGATTTACAGAGCATAGTTTCGCCCATGTAACGACGGTGGCAGAAAAAGCAGGCTATATTTTACAGACCCTCGGCTATGCTGAACGGCTTGTTGAGCTTGCAAAGATAGCAGGTTACCTTCATGATATAGGAAATCTTGTCAATCGGGAAGAACACAGCCAATCCGGCGCAATCATTGCCTTCCGAATATTGGATCACCTGAACTTCCCTCCTGAGGAGGTAGGATTGATTGTTACTGCAATCGGGAATCATGATGAAGGAACAGGCGTTCCGGTTAGTCCGCTTGCAGCTGCTTTAATACTTGCTGACAAAAGCGATGTGCGTCGAAACCGTGTACGAAATCAGGATACGGTGAAGAAGCGGATTATGACGGCCTTCATGGGATATCGGTGTACAACCGCACCAGGCAGATGCGGGAGGAAAGCGACGACTCGACTTTCTTGCATCCCGAGTTCAGCCGAACGATTCGGGAGAAGGATATCGATGAATGGATCATTGCGATCGGACGCCATGAAGGTTTTATTGAAGGTAAGGACTGGGTGACAGCGCAGACCTTAACGCTGGATATTGCTGACCGCTATAACAGGCCGCATCGGGCGACCAATGCATTGCTGGCAGGTCTCATTTACTGTCCGTTGTGCCATCAGCGCCTGAACGTGGTCTCTGAAAGCGGCCGGTATACGCACGGCAAGCCCCGGTTCAAATATGCATGTCCGAATGCGGTCCGGAAGGGTGCCTGCAATTATCAGGCGGTTCACGGGGTGGAGTTTGATGAGTATATCGTAGAGAAGCTGTCATCGCTGTCTGATGAGGAGCAGAACTATTATCTCAGCAATATCCAGCGCCAGATTGACCAGGCTGTCAAGGGGGATAAGACACAGCAGGAGATCACTTCGCTTCAGAAAGAGATCGACCGCCTGGACCGGGATATCAAGTCGCAGGTCAAAGCATTGCGGACTGCTTCGGAAACCACCAGACCGTACCTTGAGGCGGATGTCAATGAAATGACGGAGGAGATTTTTGCAAAGCGGAAACTTCTGTCGAAGCTGGAGATGGAACTAGAAGATCAGCAGGGTTATATCAAGGATTACGAGAAGATCAAGGAAACGCTGCTGTCTTTCCGGAAACTGGTAAAGGATGCAGAGCCAACGGAAATAGTTTCGCTGATTGCCAGCGTGATCGAGCGTGTCTATGTCACGCGCGACGGGAAGAACGAGACCTGTCACATTTATATCAAGGGCTGCGCCACGGAAGACTATTCAGGTGAGGAAGACTATTTTTTCAGGCGCAGCGGCATCCTTGAGACAGAATCAGAGGAAGCTTCAGTAAAAGTATTCTCCGAAGACGGAGAAATGTGTGATTCTGAAGGGTGTCGCAAACTGCATCCACACCTATGCGGGGGTGCAGCTGCGGCTGACATGCGCCGAGCTGATGGAGGCCCAGGGCTATGAGGAACCCACCGGGCAGGCCAAGATCACTCCGGCCTACAACCTGCCCAGCAAGTACGTGATCCATACCGTCGGCCCCATCGTGGACGGCGCTCTGACGCAGGCGCACCGGGACCTGCTCGCCTCCAGCTACCGTGCCTGCCTGGACATCGCGGCGGAAAACGGCTGTGAAAGCATCGCCTTCTGCTGCATCTCCACGGGCGTCTTCGGCTTCCCCAAGCGGGCGGCGGCGGAGATCGCGGTGCAGACCGTGAAGGACTGGAAAACCGAAAAAAACAGCGCCGTCAAGGTCATCTTCAACGTGTTCGGAGACGAAGATTTGGCTATCTACCGGCGCATTCTGCAATAATTTTACAGCTTCCATACAGGATCGCGCGGGAGGGCAGCAACTGCCCTCCCGCGTTTTTGCATATTCGCTTTTCATATCGCTTCCATGATACCCGCAGCCTAAAAGCATCCGGCAGTCAAAACACTCTTTACGGCAATACCGCATCATTCCGGCGTGCAGAGCGCGCAGCCGGAACTATGCGGTATTTCCTTATTTTTCCGTTGTCCTCTTGACGGGGCGCAGGTTGCCGCGGCATCCCCTTTTTCGCGGGATCACCGCTTCTCCTCGACGGTGATGATGACGTATTCCGACCGAGCGCCGGTCTTGAATCGGAGTTCCCAGTCGGAGATGCCGGAGGTCACGATGAAATCCGTCCCCTCGCGGCGCTCATAGCCGTATTCCCGATCCACGACGCCGAGCCATTTGCCCACATAGGTGATGGGGATCAGCTGGCCGCCGTGGGTGTGGCCGGAGAGGACCAGGTCCGCCGGGGACCGGGCCTCGTTTTCATAGTCGCTGGGCTGATGGTCCAGCACGAGGATGTACTTCTCCGCGTCCGCGCCGGTCAGCAGGGAGGTCATGTCCTTCCGCGAACCGCGGAAGGCGCCCGCGGAGGCGTCCTTCCGGCCCGCCACGATGAAGTGTCCGTCCACTTCCTCCCACTGGTCCGCCAGCACGTGCACGCCGCAGCCGCGAAGGGCTTCCTCCAGCTCCGAGGCCGAGAAATCTCGGCGCGCGAAGCTGCCGGCGTCATGATTTCCGAAGACGTACCACACGCCGTAAGGGAACTTCGTTTCCCCCAGGGCGGCGCAGGCCCGCTCCAGATCCTCCTTTCGGGACCAGTCGTCCACGAAGTCTCCCGCGATCACCAACAGGTCCGGGTTCTGGGCCTCGATGGTCTTCAGATGTGTCCCGAAGCCGTCGCCGTCAAAGGTCGTGCCCAGGTGGCTGTCGGCGATCAGGGCGATCTTCAGCGTTCCCAGCTTCTTTCCGGTGGTGAGGGCGTAATCCTTCTGTCGGACGTGATTGCAGGAAATGTAAGCAGCCGTCAGATACACAAGGGAAAAGGCAAGGGCCAGCCAGCCCTGCCAGTTGACGCGAAAATGCCTGCCGCTGAGCTTCTTCGCCAGGCGCATGCCCAGGCCGGACAGCAGGAAGAACAGCACCGCATGGAGGAAAACCACCACCGCGTTGATGACAGACAGGGCGAAGGCGAGCGCCGCGAACACGGCGGCGATGATCCCCAGGCTGATCAGCGCCCTTCGCCCGCGCTTTCCCCCGGAGAGCTTATGGACGCCCTGAAACCTGCCGACGCAAACCGTCAGATAAACAAGGCCGGCCAGAAGCGCCATGGCGGCCGCGCCGAGGATAAAAGGCCAATACAAGCTTCCGCTCTCCCTCTTCGGTCGAATCTCAGATGCGGGACATGAGGCCGTTGACGGCCTGCTCCGTCAGGAACATGGCCCCCCGCAGTCCCAGGTGGGTCTTTTTCACAAAATCCACATAGCCCATACCTGGCAGGCTGATCTCGACGCCGCTGAAGGCGTCCTGCCGGGTATGGAGGGCAGCGATGGTATTGGCGTCGGCAAAGACCAGCTCCGCCCGACTGTCCAGGATATCCCGCGCCTCCGCCTCCTCCGCGCGGCAGCTTTGCAGCAGTTCATGCAGCTGCGAACGCATGGCTGCGTCCGCGCTGCCGGTGAGGGAAACGCACTCCGGCGTCAGCCCCAGATACTCCGTCAGGAAGCGCGCATAAGCCAGGACCACGCTGTCCATGCCCTCCACGGCAAAACTGCTGCCGGCAGAGAGATAGTTCATCTGATCCAGGTCGTTGAGCTGGAACCAGGCTTCCGCCCGCCTCCGCTCGCTTTCCGCCAGCAGCGGAGAGACGTCCGTTCCCAGGCGCCGACAGATTTCCCGGAAAGCATCCTCCGTCGCCCGGAAGCCCACGGGCGGCCCGTCGAAGGTATAGCAGGGGACGCCGCAGGCTTCCTCCAGGAAAGCCGCCGTCTCCCGGCCCATCTCGGGGTAGATCAGCAGGTTCAGGTCCGCCTCCGGCAGGGCGCGGATTTCCTCCATGGTGCAGCCGGCACAGAGGCAGCAGCCCACGTCGACGCCGCAGAGGGCCAGCAGCCGCCGCATTTCCGCCAGGTCCCCCTCCCAATAGCGCTGCCAGACGGAGACGCCCAGCAGGTTCACCCTGGGCCGGGAGCGCCGCTCTTTCCCCCGCCCGAGGGGGGGCAGCTGCCGCAGCAGCGCGGCGATGGCCCGGTCGTAGCCGTCGGAAAAATACTCGCTGTAGCCGGGGGATTCCAGCACCGCCACCGGCTTATCCGGCAGGACGCGCGCCGCCAGTTCCTTCAGCTCATCCCCGATGAGGGACGCGCCGGGGGAATCCACGATCACCAGCAGCTCGAAGCGGAACCGTTCCCCGAAATACCGGAGCGCGGCCTCCACCTTTTCGGCGGTGCCGTAAACATAGTCGCTGCCGTCCAGATAGGTGCAGGGCACCCGGCTCTGGCGGAAGAAATAGCTGTTGAGGATATCGAATGCCACGCGGCTTTCCTCCGCGGGGCTGCCGTCGGCCATGCGCAGCGGCGAGTGCTTCGTCAGATGGGCGGAGGTAGTGCTGTGGTAGAATTTGCAGCCCATGGGGCCGTTGAGCAGCACGATGGCATTGCGGATGCCCTCCATGGCGAAGATCATGCCGGTGATGCTGTCAGGCGAAATACTTTTGGAAAAGTTCCCGGTCATGCTTCCAGGCGCCTCCTTTCTCCCGAAGTACGCTGCCCCGGTCTTTTTCCCGGAACATGGTTTCCCAGCGCTGCACGACAGGCAGGGCGGAGCGGAAGAAGGCCAGAGGCGAGGAAGGCACCGTGTCGCTGAGCCAGCTTCCCCGGGCCGCTTCTCCCCCGGCGTAGTTCGTCAGCACCAGGTCCGGCTGCAGTCGTTCCAGCTGCTCCCGGATGCGTTCGCCGGAGGTGACCTCCTCCGTCACCGCCAGGGTCTCCCTGTCCCGGCTGACGCGCAGGGGCGTGCGCAGATAGTTCATCACGCCGACCCAGGCGACCTTCATCCCCGCGGCCTTGGCTGCGCTGAGGATCCAGTCCATATCCTCGTTGATGGTGGTAAGGACCAGGGTCCGGCCGAACAGGGTCCGGCGCAGGGCTTTCGCATCCGCCTCCACGGCCTCCCGCTCCCGCCGGATCAGGGCTTCCGCCCGCTCCGTGCAGCCGAAGAACGCTCCCAGCTCCCGCACCCAGGCCGCCGTGGCCTCGAAGCCCACGGGCAGACGGCCGGGCAGGAAGCGGCAGCCGAAGCGCTCCTCCAGAAAGGCCTTCAGCTCCAGGTTGTCCGCGCTCTCGCTGTCCAGAATGTTCAGGGGCGCTTTCAGGAAGCCCCGCAGCTCCTCGCAGCGGGCGTCCCCCAGGAAGCGGCAGTTGAGGCGGAGCCCCAGCCCCTCCAGCAGGCTGCGCAGAGCCCGGACATTGGGCTCGTTGTTATAGGAGATCGCCATCTCCCCCACCAGATTCACGCAGTCCTTTTCCGGCTCCGCACCGCGGTCGATGAGCTTCTCCGCCAGGATATGGAGGCAGTCCCGGATGCCGCTCACATAATCGCCGGAGATGTCCCCGTCGGCGGGGACGGCGATGACCGGGGTTTCGGGGGTGGACAGGGCCTCCAGAGAACGGATATCGTCCCCGATGATGCCGCTGACGCAGGAGGAAATGACGATCACCGCTCCCGGCTTCCGCTCCAGGGCGGCTTCGACCTGCCGCCGCAGCTTTTCCATGCCCCCGAAGACCGCGCTGGCATGGTCCATGTCGCTGCACTCGAAATGGGGGCTGATGGCCGAGGGCATGAGGATGCCCCGGTTGAACAGGTTTTTCCGCCCCGGCGAGGAGATATTCTGCCAGGTATAAAAGGCGCAGGCGCGGGGGGAATGGGCGATGACCAGGGCGTCCGTCAGATGCACCGCCGCCGTGGCCGCCCCGTTGAAGGCGCAGCCGTAGAGGGGCGGACGGTCCGGCCGCGGGCGCTCCGGGGCCGGCGCCGATGCGGCGCTTTTCTTTCTTTCGGTGTCCGCGGGGGCTGCGGGAACGGCCGCTGCCGGCTGCCGGGTCGTGCCCAGCACGATGCGCTCCAGCTCCTCGTCCGTGAGGGGCCGGGCCGGCCAGAGGGGCAATTCCCCGGTGATCTTTTCCGCCAGTCCGCGGAAGACCGCCTTTTCCTCCCCATAGCCCTCCAGCTCCATGAGGCAGCAGCCCTGCTCCTCCGCGTGGGCAAAACCGGGGGACCGGGGCAGCTCTGCGACGATGGGCAGGCCGACCGCCCGGGCGAAGCGCCCCACTCTCCCCTCCTCGTCCGTCAGGTTCCGCCGGTTGAAAATGACGCCCGCCACCCGGCGGTGGGTCTCTCCGTCGAAATTGCGGATGCCCCGCAGGATGTTGTTGGCGGCGTAAATGGCCATGTATTCCCCGCTGGTGACCAGGAAAATGGCGTCGGCATACTCCCGCCGCACGGGCACGGCGAAGCCGCCGCAGACCACATCCCCCAGCACGTCGTAGATCACCTGGTCATAGGGGGCCTTGACCCGGTGCTTGTCCAGGAATTCAAAGGCGGTGATGATGCCCCGGCCCGCGCAGCCCACGCCGGGCTGAGGCCCGCCGGCCTCGATGCAGCCGATGCCAAAAGCCCCGGTGCGCAGGACTTCCTCCACCTTTGCTTCCGGCGCCGGAACGCTGCGGAGATAGTCCAGCACCGTGGGGATGACCTCCCCGCGCATCAGCAGCCGGGTGGAATCGTGCTTGGGATCGCAGCCGATCTGCAGCACCCGCTGCCCCGCCATAGCCAGGGCGGCGGACAGGTTGGCGCTGACGGTGGATTTGCCGATGCCGCCCTTGCCGTAGACCGCCAGCTCCAGCGGCCCTTCTTTCGATTTTTCTCTCATGGACACTCCCTTCCCCCGGCGGACGAACCGGGACGTCGCGGATTCCGGCTTCTGTTCCTTTCCTTCCCCGCCTCAGCCGTGGCTCTCCTCGATATAGGCGATATACTCCAGGCTGCGCAGGGCCTCGATGATCTCTCCGTGGGTCTTGTATTTCTGCAGCTGTGCTTCCTCGATGGACAGGGATACGGTGTAGACGCTGAGGCCGGAGCTGACATAGGCGGTGTTCAGCTCGATCTCGTCGATGGTGAGGCCCAGGGCGCGGATGACCGTGACGAAATCCTGCAGATAGGGGGCGCTTTTCAGCTCCAGGTGGATCTCAAAATGATTGGAGCGGTCCTTGAGATAGTTCTCGAACCGCGGCAGCAGGGCCAGGGAGGGCAGCAGCACCAGGAAGACCAGGAGGCCCACGCTGTAAAAGCCCGCGCCCAGGGCCAGGCCGACGACGGCGCAGCACCAGAGAGCCGCAGCGGTGGTGAGGCCCCGGATGCGGTTCTTGGCGCTGAACAGCAGCGAATTGACGCAGATGGTGGAGACGCCGACGACGACGGCGGCGGGCAGGAGATAAAAGCCTCCGCCGCCGCTCAGCAGGCAGCAGTCCAGCAGCATGGCGGCGGTGGAGCCCACGGTCACCAGGATGAAGGTGCGCAGCCCCGCGCTGTGCCGCTTGCTGGAGCGCTCCCAGCCCACGGCGGTCGCCAGCAGGGCCGCCAGGGCCAGCCGCAGCAGGATGCTGCCGATGCCCAGCCCCCAGGACCAGGGGCCCAGCAGGTTCGCAATGGGATCGTGAAAGGTCATCGTACTGCCTCCTTCCGGCCTTACCGCCAGATGCCGTTTCTGCGGCGGCGGCTGTGCCAGGCTTCATAGAATTCCTCCGCCGCCAGGTCGAATTCCCGCTCCTCCTCCGAAACGTTGTGGGCGGGAATCTGCTTCTGTATCTCCCGGATGCGCTCGATGAGCAGCTCCACTTCCGTCTTCTTCAGGCCGTCGGCCCCGGTCTCCGGCACCTCCACCAGCTCCTCCAGCTTCGTGGAATAGGAGCCGGAGAGATACAGGGCCAGCTTGGCGCAGGCGGGGCCCGCCAGCTCATAGAGCACGCTGGAGGCCAGGATGATCGTATGGAGGGGCCCGCCCAGTTCCGGTCCCAGGGTCCGCGCTCCCAGGGCGGCCAGGCCGATGGCGACCCCCGCCTGGGGGATCAGCGCCAGGCCCAGATAGCGCCGCACCGCCTTGTCCTTCCCCACCGCCAGGCAGCCCAGCCAGGCCCCGGCGTATTTCCCCAGGATGCGCACCAGGAAATAGAGGACGCCCACGGCAATGAGGGGCACGCCCCCCAGGCTGCCCATGGGCCGCACCAGGGCCCCCAGGTCGAAGAGGATGCCGGAGCGGACGAAGAACAGCAGCAGCACCGGCGGGCTGAAATAGTTCATCTGCTTGAACAGGCTTTCGTCCTCCGCCAGATTGCGGTAGACCATGCCCATGGACATGCAGCCCAGAAGGGGCGAGATATCCAGCAGGCCGCAGACGCCGCAGAAAGCAAAGAGCAGGGCCAGGGTGATGATGAGCCGGTTGTCCGTGGTGCGTTTTTTGCGGATCAGCAGCTTCAAAAAGAGACCGAAGACGCCCCCCAGCAGCAGCACGCCCAGGTTGGCTGCCACAGGCAGCAGCACATCCCCCGGGCGGAAAGCGCCGCCGCCCGCGGCGCTGACGGCGACGGCGACGGCGGCGCTGTAGGCAAGCAGACCCACCACGTCGTCCAGGGCCACCACCTGCAGAAGGGTGTCCACAAAATCGCCGTGAGCCCCGGTCTGCCGGATGGTCATGAGGGTGGAGGCCGGGGCGGTGGCGGCGGCCAGGGCGCTGAGCACTGCGGAAAAGGCCAGCGGCAGCCCCAGGAGGCAGCGGCTCAGGAGAAAGACCAGGGCGCTCGCCGCCAGGGATTCCAGCAGCGTTATGACGAGCACCTTCGCCCCGTTTCGCCGCAGGGCAGGCAGGCTGAAAAACTGCCCGGTGCCGAAAGCGATGAAGGCCAGGGCGATATCCGAGAGGAAATCCATCCCCTCCACCACCCGGGGCGGGATCAGATCCAGCACGAAGGGACCCAGGAGGATGCCGGTCAGGATGTAGGCCGTCACATTGGGCAGGCGCAGCAGCTTGGTGAGGCGGGTCATGAGGAAGCCCGCAAACAGCATGACGGCCACGGAAATGACCACCGCCGCCGAGGTCGAGATATTCTCCGTCAACGCCGCCACCGTCCGCACCTGCCCTCCGTGTCCGAAAATGATGAATGATTATATACCTAGTGCTGAGATAGTTCAATAGCGCTGTCTGTCGATTTTGGGGCTGCTGCGGTTATTTCCGCAGCAGCCCCAAATACAAATCCTGATTGTCCGGAGGGGTTCGTCACCTTCCGCTTTTCATGATCTGCTTGCGCCGGTACATCTCCTCGTCGGCCCACTGGAAGACCTCCTCCACGGTCTGCCCCGCCTGGTGCACGCACATGCCGCAGGCCGCGCTGTAGCGCTCCCAGGGCTGGAGGCTTTCATCCTCGTTGTCGTCGCCGAAGCGCAGGCTCAAAAGCTCCAGCAGCTCGTCCCGATGCTCATAATCCTGCCCCTGAAGGACGACCAGGAATTCATCGCCGCCGATGCGGTAAACGGGAGAATGCTTGTAAACGTCGCAGATGATGGCGCAGCAGCCGATCAGATACTTGTCGCCGTACTCATGGCCGTAGGTGTCGTTGACGCGCTTGAGATAGTTCACGTCCACCATGACGATGGCAAATTCGATCCTCCCCCGCTCCAGCCGATCGGTCAGCTCCTTCTCCTTGGCTTTGTAGGCCGTCTTGTTCTTGACATGGGTCAGGGCGTCCTGATAGGCGATGCGGGTCATGTCCTCGGCCTCGATCTCCGCCGATTTGGCCCGGATCTCCGCCGAATAGAGCTCTTCCACGCGCCGCTTGATGTTCTCCGTCATCCAGGCGACGGCCTTAGACAGAGAAGCCACCTCGTTCCAGGAATGGAGCTCCGGCGGCTCGAACTTCATGCTTCGGATATCTCCTCCATCGGCGTTTGTCTCCGCGAAGCGCCGGGCGCTTTTTTCCAGGGCCAGCACCGGCCCGGTGACGTTGCGCTTGAGCCAGGTCAGGAGCAGGACCGCGAACAGGACGCCCAGGAAGACGGCGATCCCCGCGCCGACAAGCGCGTAGTTCGTCACCGTCTGGTGCAGATCATCCACATTCACGTCCGCGCAGAGGAGGGCAAAGACGGTGCCGTCTCTGGCCTTCAGCGGCAGGCAGCCCGTGTAGCATGAGCCATAGTCGGAGTTCACCCGGAAATAGGTGATGCCCTCGGATTTCCACGCCCTTTGATAAAGCGCCATGGTCTCCTTGGGATAGCCAGTATCCACGCGGAGCAGCGATATATCTGCATTTCCCCGCTGCTGCTCCGCCTGGGCGGCGGCGGAGGCCACGTTGATCATGGCGTTGCCGGAGGGGAAGCAGATATAGAGATAGGTGAGCTCAAAGGGTTCCACCATGCTGTTGAGCAGGGCCTGCAGCTCATAGTATTTCACGCTGGCCTGCCGCTTGTTGATGCAGCTTCGCAGGTCGTCCCTGTCCAGTTTCTCGTCCACATACCGGATCACCGTTTTCAGCCGAACCTGGCACTGCTGATAGAGAGCGACGGAAAACTGGAGATAGGACTGCACGGTCAGCAGCAGGCAAAGAAGCAGGATGAACACCGCACAGCCGGAAATGAGGCTGCGCTGGATCGGTCGTTTGATTTCCGACATGCCGTCCCTCCTTTGCTTTTGGCAGCCGGCGGAGAGACGCTGCCGCTCCGCCGGCATATGCATTGCCCGGTTACCTGTCCTTCTTCGCCGCCTGGCGCAGCAGGAACGCCATCAGGGGCCTGGGCCCCTTGGCCTCGGTGTACACGGTGTCGCCGAACCAGATGCGGTTGGGCTCCGCCTCCGTGTAGGGCTTCCAAAGAGGCATATCCTCCCCGTCGGCGTCAGGTCCGTTGGGGTCGCCGGAGCGGATAAAGTTGGCCCAATAGTTGCACATCATCCGGCTCAGGTCATAGTGCTTGCCCTTGAAGGGCCGCCAGCACTTCGCCAGGGTCTCGAAGAAGAACCACAGGTCGCAGGAATGGAAGGTGCCGGGATTGTCCCAGCCGGGGATCTCGGGATCAAAGACCCAGTACCACATGGGGTGCCTGTCGCCGGTGACGGCCTTAGCGTGGGCCAGACGGCGGATGGAGAATTCCAGGTGCTGGGCCTGGGATTTCGCCTTCATCTCCGTCAGGGAATCGTTGTAGGAGGCGCAGAGAGCAAGGAATTCCGGCGCATCCTCGCCGAAGTGGCTGCGGGCATATTCCCGGAATTCCTCCACCGTTTTCGCCGGGGGCGTGGAGGGAAATTCCGTGGAGGTGTGACCGAAAAGCATGGGCACCAGGTTCACTTCGTTCTTCATGAACAGCTGGTTCGACAGGCCGGTGATCATGTGTCCGTCCTCCACCACGCCGAAGCGCAGCCTGGAGGCGTTGGCCTTGTCCCGGATATAGAAGGCGTCCAGCTTCCGCGCCTCCGCCAGGGTCTTGACCCCCAGCTCCTCGAAGAACTTCACGCCGATCTGCTCCGCCTCCGCCAGGGTCAGGTTGGGGCCGAACATATTGGGCTCATAGGGGCAGAGCTCCAGGCCGCTGTCCACGATGGCCTTCTGGAACAGGCCCTTGTTCAGAGGCGATGCCACCTGGGCCATGACGCTGCCGCCCCCGGCAGACTGGCCGCCGATGGTGATGTTGTCCGGGTCGCCGCCGAAAGCGGCGATATTGCGCTTGACCCACATGGTGCCGAAGCGCTGGTCCAGATAACCGAAGTTGGCCGGGCTCTCCGGGGCCTCCGCCGTGATCTCCGGGTGGGAGAAAAAGCCGAAGGCATTCAGCCGGTAGTTCACCGTGACCACCACGATGCCCCGGCGGGCGATGCGCTCCCCGTCGAATTCCATCTCCGCGGTGTTGCCCTCCCGCAGGCCGCCGCCGAAATACCACACGAAGACCGGCAGCTTTTCATCCGCCCTGCGGGCGGGGGTCCACACATTGAGCATCAGGCTGTCCTCGGACATTTCGATGGAGGTGTCCACGTTCCACTCCCGGGAATAGAGATTGTCCGGGTCCTCGCCGGGCACATGCTGCATGGAGATGGGAGCGAATTGATAGGCTTTCAGAACGCCCTCCCAGTTCTTGGCGGGCTGTGGCGCGCGCCAGCGGTTTTCCCCCACGGGAGGCGCGGCATAGGGGATGCCCTTGAAGGAGGTGATCCGCGGGTCCGCTGCGGGCAGTCCTTCCACCACGCCGTTTTCCACAGTGACTTGTCTCAGCATAACGATCCTCCAAAGATTACACATTTGGTTAATTATACCACGCTTTCCGCCGACGCGCCACATCTATTATCACTTTTTCCCGCCGCCCTTGACTTTTTGCCTGCGGCGTACTATCGTCAGATTATCATAAGAATATTGTACGGAGGGCAGGACCATGGAGAAAAAGACCATGAAAGCGCTGGTGGTCTACGGGAAGGACGACTACCGGTTCGAGCCGGAATACCCCATCCCCGCATGCGGGCCGGACGACATTCTGCTGAAAACCGAGGGCTGCGGCGTCTGCGCCAGCGACGTGAAGTGCTGGCACGGGGCGGAGAGCTACTGGGGCGGCGACGGAAAGGAGCCCTGGGTGCGCACCCCCTTCATCCCCGGGCATGAATTCCTGGGCGTGGTAAGCGAGGTGGGCGCCAACGTGACGGAGTGGGCCGTGGGAGACCGCCTCACCGTGGAGCAGATCGCCCCCTGCGGGGAATGCCGCTTCTGCAAAAGCGGGAAATACTGGATGTGTCAGCCCCACTATATCTACGGCTATTTCACCGACTACTGCGGGGCCATGGCGGAATACGTGCGCATCCCCACGAAGCACGCCCGCATCCACCGGGTACCGAAGAAGCTGCCCCTGCGCAGCGCCCTGCTGATCGAGCCCTACGGCTGCTCCAAGCACTGCGTGGACCGGGCGCAGATCACCTCCGACGATATCGTGGTCATCTCCGGCGCGGGCACGCTGGGTCTGGGTATGGTGACCTATGCCTCCACCAAGAAGCCCAAAAAACTGATCGTGCTGGACCTGCAGGTCAACCGGCTGGCGAAGGCCCTGGATTTCGGGGCGGACCTGGCCTGGAACCCCGCCAGGGAGGACGTGGTGAAGAACATCATGGACCTCACCGAGGGCTACGGCTGCGATATCTACATCGAATGCTCCGGTCATCCCTCCAGCGTGGTCCAGGGCATGAGCATGATCCGCAAGCTGGGGCGCTTTGTGGAGTTCTCCGTCTTCGGCCAGCCCACCACCTTGGACTGGTCCATCATCGGGGACAAGAAGGAGCTGGACGTGCTGGGCAGCCACCTCAGCCCCAACTGCTATCCCTATGTCATTGAAAACATGGCCTCCGGCGTGCTGAAGACCGCGGGGGTGGTGACCAAAACCTTCCCCCTGGAGGAGTGGGAGACCGCCTTTGACTACGCCACGGGCAAATACGGCAGTATTAAGGTTGCGATCACATTTTAAGGCAGCAAATCAGCGCCTGAGGGCGGCCCCGGCGGGGCCGCCCTCAGACTATCGGCAGAGCTTTAAGGCAACACCGCACAGCGGGATATCATGTCCGCGAAGCGGGCATATCATCAGGGGCGCTCAAAATGCAGCGCCCCCCGGGCCGCCCTGTCTTTTCCCGCAAAAGAATTGAATCAACGGCATATTTATGCTATGATACGTTTTATCATGAAATGAACGGAAGGGAGGAAACGCCAGTGGCCTGTAAATACCCCCACGTCTTCGACCCCTTTGAGATCCGCGGCGTTCTTTTCAAGAACCACCTGGAGCAGGCGCCGCCGGGCTGCTTCTTCTCCGGGGACGACCGGGGCTTTGTGACGGACGACTTTGTCTCCTATTTCCGCCAGTATGCCCGGGGCGGCGTGGCCGTCTGCAACGTGGGCAACTGCTCCATCGACATCACGGAGAGCTCCGACGAAGCCCGGCAGCTGCAGCTGTCGGACCCGGAATGCGTCATGCCCCTGCGCAAATTCGCAGAGATGTGCGCCGTCTACGGGGCCCAGGGCTCCCTGGAGCTGACCCACAACGGCAAGGATACCGCCTTTGAAAACGTGGGCCACGCCCCCTACAGCGCCTCCTCCTTCATTACCAAGGCGGAGGAGCGACGCGCCGCGATGCTGGGGCGGGAACCCGTCGCCACCATCGAAATGAGCAGGGAAAAGATCCGGGAGACCGTGGAGAAATACGCCAGGGCCGCCGGCTTCTGCAAGCAGGCGGGGATGCAGATCTGCATGATCCACGGCGCTCACGGCAACCTGATCGCCCAGTTCGCCAGCCCCTACTACAACCGGCGCACGGATGAATACGGCGGCTCCCTGAAAAACCGGGCCCGCTTTGCCTGCGAGGTGCTGGAGGCGGTGCGGGGCGCGGTGGGGGAAGACTTCGTCATCGAATACCGCCTCAGCGCCGACGAATTCCACCCGGAGCAGATGCGCTTCCCGGAAACCCTGGAATTCATCAAGTACATCAAGGACAGGACCGACATCCTCCACGTATCCGCCGGCCTTCACGATCTCTACGGCGAGCCCTGGTATCTCCGCTACCTCATGACCAACTACACCATGCCCCAGAAGTTCAATGTCCGCTTCTCCGAGGCGGTGAAGCGGGCCTATCCGGAGCTGACGGTGGCGGTGGTGGGGGCCATCAAGGACCCCGGCCAGGCGGAGGAGATCATCGCCTCCGGCCAGGCGGACCTGGTGGCAATGAACCGGGCCCTCCATGCGGACTACGACATGCCCCGGAAATACGCCGAGGGCAAGGAATGGCAGCACATGCCCTGTCTGCGCTGCTCCTGCTTCCGCCTTGCCAGCCCCCACACCGCCAAGCTCTGCAGCGTGAACCCCATGTGGGGCCGCTTCCGGGAATATCCGGAGGGGCGGCTGCCCCCGGCCGCGGAGAAGAAAAAGGTTGCCGTCGTCGGCGGCGGGCCCGCCGGCGTCGAGGCGATGAAATGGCTGCTGCAGCGGGGCCACGACGTGACCCTCTATGAAAAGAACAGCCGGGTGGGCGGCCATGTGCGGGACGCCGTGGCGGCGGACTTCAAGCACGACCTGCGGGACTACCTGCAATACATGGAGGATTTCGCCGCCAACTGCGGGGCGCGGGTGCTGCTGAACACCGCGGCCACGCCGGAAAAGCTGGCGGAGGAACACTATGACGCCGTGGTCGCCGCCCTGGGCTCCGACCCCATCCTCCCCCGCGTCCCCGGCGCTGACAGGCCCAACGTCCACTGGGCCCCGGATGCGGAAAACGGCCTTGTCCCCTGCGGGCAGAAGGTGATCATCGTGGGCGGCTCCTCCGTAGGCACGGAAGCCTCCATCAGCCTTGCAAAGCAGGGCAAGGAGGTGACGGTGGTGGAGATGGCGGCGCAGGTGGACCTGTTCCGCACCGGCGCAGCCTCCGACCTGCTGGCCCTCAGCGAGGAGAACCATGTGACGCGGCTCCTGGGCTGGAAGCTCTGCGAGATCACCGACGGGGGCGTGCGCATTCAAAACAGCCAAAGCGGCGAGGAGAAGACCCTGCCCGCCGACACGGTGCTGATGGCGGTGGGCATGAAGCCCCGCCGCGCCGAGGCCCTGACTTTCGCTCATCTCTGTCCCGAAACCAGCTTTTACATCATCGGGGACGCCGTGAAATCCGGGGAAATTCGGGACGCGGTGTTCCAGGCCTTTGAGGTCGCCCGAACGATCTGACTGCCGGTTTTCCGGCTGAGGATATATCCGTCAGAAAAGCAATTCATCAAAGAAAGAGGTACATGCAAACATGAAAAAAGCGATTGCCCTGCTGCTTGCTCTGCTGCTGGTGCTGGCGATGACCGCCTGCGGCGACAAGAATCCCCCCGCGCCCACGGAGGCCCCCGCCCCCGCGCCCACGGAAGCGCCCAAGGCTACGGAAGCCCCCGCAGCTACCGACGCGCCCGCGCCTACGGAGGCCCCCGCAGCTACCGACGCGCCTGCGCCTACGGACGCCCCCGCCCCCACCGACGCGCCCGCGCCTACGGAAGCCCCCGATCCCAACACCGGGCTCATCAATCTCTATATCCCCGCGGAATTCGTTGAGGATATGACCGAAGAGGATTATGCGGCTTACATTGCGGAAAACGGCATTGAGGAGTATTATCCCCAGGAGGACGGCGGCGTGGTCTACGTCATGTCCGAGGAAGCCCACAAGAAGCTGCTGAACGGCCTCTCCGAGGAGATCGAAGAAGCGCTCCGGGAGCTCACCGAGGGTGAAGACAGGCTTGCCTCCCTCCGCGGCATCGAGCACGCCGAGGATTACTCCGCTTTTGAATTCATCATCGACCGCAGCGCGGAAGACGGCTCCGAAGGGCTCTACGCCCTCTCCCTCACCCTCTACGGCGCTTACTACCAAGCTTACTGCGGCGCGTTCGAGCCCAGCTGCGTGGTGGAAATGAAGGACGCCGCCACCGGCGAGATATACGACTCCGTCAGCTACCAGGATTGGCTGGACTTCATTGAGAGCCTCAGCCAGTGGGGCGAAGGCGACGACTGGGGCGAATGGGAAAGCACCAGCAACATCCAGCTCCCCGAGCTGGAGAGCCCCGTCGTCCTGCTGGACGAGGGCGGCATCACCGTGACCGCCACCGGCTTTACCGACGAGCTGTTCGGCCCCGTTATGAACCTGCACATGGTCAACAACACCGACCAGGTCGCGTACGTCAGCTGCGACCGCTTCATCATCAACGGCTATTCCACCTCCACCTTCCTCTATACGGAGGTGCAGCCCGGCGGCGAGGCGGACGACACCATCGGCCTTTACGACACCTCTCTGGACCTTCTGGGCACCGAATATATCGGGGAACTGCAGATCCAGCTCTATGCCAACAACGATGCCTATGATCTTCTCTGCACCGGCGACGTCGTCGTCATCCGGACCAACGACTATGACAAGGAGTGGAAGCAGGAGGTGGAAGGCGACGATTTCTTTGCCGACGCCGGCTTCACCATGAAGCTTGTCAGCGTGACCTGGGACGACATGTGGCACAGCACCGACTACACCTTCCTGATGAAGAACGACACCGACCGGACCATGAGCGTCTCCTTCTCCAAAATGCTGCTCAACGGCACGGAATCCTACCCCTGGTTCTATAATACCATCTACCCCGGCACCATGGCGGTGGGCGTCCTCAGCATCGGCGAAGACTCCCTGGAGGATATCGGCGCCGCTGTGCTGAGCTCCGTGGAGGTCGCCGTCGTCGTCAACGACAATGAAACCTATGAGGAAATCACCAGCACGCCGGAGCTGCTGCCCCTGCCCCTTCTGGAGGGCGAAGGCTGATCCCTGCGAGTGACAGATGAACTGAACAAATGACGCGCCGCGGCCCCCGGAAGCTCCGGGGGCCGCGATTTGTCAGGGTACTGTTCGCCGGAGCAAAGGGACACGTGTCGGAATCAGCGAGGGATGACGATTTGAGCCGGACTACGGCGTATAAGTATATTGGGCTTTTGGAAGGGTAAAACGGCGGGTTTTCCCCGCCGCGTTTCGTGTTATTTCATTTAGTTTTATAAGTAAAGACTTCCATTTCCCCAGATGAATTCAAAACATTTATCTTGATTTCAAAGCCATCACTTATCTTGTTCGGTTCCATTTTTATAACGCCAAGAGTTCTGATAGTCACTGTCTTCCCTGCATTTATCAGTTCGTTATCTGCATCGTTTTTCTCAAAAGTCTCTCCATCATCATATGAAATGGCCGCATATTTTAGTTCCATTCTACTCAATGTGCCATCTTTGTTGTTTAGGTCAAATCCATTAACACTATATGATTTTTCATTATAATAGACAGTGGGCCTTAACATCCAATCACCAAAAACTGAGCCAAAATTCAAAGTTGTTCTATCTTTGTTTTTTATAGTGTATGTAATACAAACCAAGCAATGTCCTTTGCTTGCTGTAAAGATACCTCCACTGTCAGCTGCGAGAGGTTTACAAAACTCGGAACTCAATGAACTCGCATAATAGGAGAACTTCGCTTTCTGTAATGTAAAATCAATTAGGTCTGTTGAAACAGTTTCACCTAATTCATATGTCGGTTCAGGAGTAGGTTCAGGTGTTGGTTCAGGCGTAGGTTCAGATGTTGGCTCTGGCGTTGGCTCTGGCGTGGGTGACGCCGTTCCACCACCGCCGCAGGCGGCAAACGACAGCATCATCAACAGCGCCAAAAGGATTGTGATTGCTCTTTTCATTATCTCTACCTCCTAAAATTGATAACAAAAAAGTGGCGCAGCCGAAGCCGCGCCACCGAAAAACGCACAGCCCCGATTGCTGCCACGCAATTTCAACAATACACCATAGGTATGCCGAATAGGGTATGCGTTTTTACCAAGAAAAACACACACCTATGGTGTAAAACGAATATGAAATTGCGTGGCATGCTTATTCTAACACAGCCATACAGGAATTACAATCTTCAGGCGGCTGGATCCTTCATTTTGTTCCCTGTACGCTTCTATTGACAAAAGGAAAACAGCAGGCTCCGTCATGGAACCTGCTGTTGTTGTTTATGGAGTTTGCGCCTTTGTGACAGGCTGATTCCGTCCTCCGGCGACCGGCCGGCTTCGCCGGCGCTTGCTTTGGCAGAAAAGATATCCGCTGATCGTAACCGATTCCGTCGGCTCCGTGATGTTTGCGCCTGCGGCGCAAGTGATGCGGTGTCGCTTCGCTCACCATGATGTTTTGCGCTTACAGCGCAAAGTGATGGGATGCGTTCCGCTCCCCACGCCCGCAGGCACATCACGTCCGAAGGACACATCACGCACGAAGTGCGCATCACGTTCCGCGCAGCGGAACACATCGTTCAAAAGCAAAAGACCGCCCGATGGGCGGTCTTTTGCTTTTGGTGCTCCAGGGGGGATTCGCTTTTCTGCGGAAAAGCCACGGCGGTTGCGACATGCCACTGGCATGTCGCCAAGAGCCGCCTTTCGAATCCCCCCTTCCGGGAATACACATCAAAAGCAAAAAGACCGCCCGATGGGCGGTCTTTTGCTTTTGGTGCTCCAGGGGGGATTCGAACCCCCGACACCCTGCTTAAAAGGCAGGTGCTCTGCCGACTGAGCTACTGGGGCAAATGGGGTGGGTGAACGG
>JAEETX010000108.1 GCA_016286665.1 Oscillospiraceae bacterium | reverse complement strand
TCCACGCGGCCGATCACCCGATAGAAAGAACGGTATTCATCCCGCAGCGCAACTTTTTCCTCCTCGCTGAGCCAGAATTGCTTGTAGGCCTGCTGCAAAATGTCGATACATCCCAGCTCATTGATACGGACTTCATCCCCCAAAGAAATACCCATTTCTTCCATCACCGGCGCAGGCAGGACGCAGACACGAGCAAAGGCGGCAGAAGCGCTTTCTTCATCCCAACCGTCCAGCCAGGTGATGGGGTCGGAGATGAAAGAATCAAAACGATTCAGGAACCAGATGCTTGTCGGCTTAAATTCCAGCTCCGCCTCGTCAATGACATGCTGGAGCTTCGGGTCACGGACATAGCCATCCTCCAAAGCCCGCTTTGCCTTGGTGTCGGAAAGACCGCCGAAGAAACGCGCAGTCACTTCCACATGATCCAGCATCTCGGCATAGCGGCTGCGCAGCAACGTGAGCTGTCCCACGGCCCCCACCAGAAGGGCCGCCAGGAGCAGGGTCAGTACGGTTTTCAGCCCAGCGCGGCGGATATGGCGGAGGACGTAGCGGCGCAGGAACCCTTTGACGGGCTTGCCCGTGACGGACATTGGATAGGACTGCATATTCGCTGCGGCTGCCAGGGCCTCCGGTCCAATATCCGAGGGGGAAAGCCCGTCATTCTTCACTTTCCGTCGCTTCCCATCCTGCAAAAGCCGCAGGGGGCTGCGCTTTCCGAGTACCCGTAGATAGAGGGACGACAGCAAAGCGATCACCAGCAGGAGCCCTGCGACGCCCAGCAGATAGACCCCGATATGGACGGCGGGCATGACCTCCAGACCCGCTTCCACAAATTCCTCTGCGCTTCTGATCGCCGCTGCGCCGCTTCGTTGCCAAGCACCAGCCAGACCGAGGACAGCGGCAAAAGCCGCCAGCGCCATAAGAGGCAGCCACAGGGCCTTGGCTGCCGCCCTGGGAGGACTGCCGAGAGCCCGAAGGATCGCATATTCCTTCCGCCGACGGAGCAGGAATAGATAGAAGGTAAGACCCGCAGCCAACAGAGCGGCGGCGGTGAACACCAGCAGCTTCATCAGGGCCAGGCGGCGGCTCTGATACAGCTTTTCCGCCACGGAGGACCAGCCCGCGTCGTTCCACGCATAGCTCAGACCCATTTGCTCTACCAGAGGCAGGCTTTCTTCCACAAAACCGGGGATGTTTTCCGCGTCCCGCACAAGAAAACTGATTTCCCCCGGATGGAAGACATGGTTTGCCGTGTCGCAGCTCGCGGGGAGGAACGTCGCAGGCACAAAAATCGTGTTGGCGTTATAGGCCCAGTACAGGTCCTTATCCAGCCAGTTTTTGTCGCTGACGTCCTCGAAGGAGCCCACGATAGTGAAACTCCGCTTCTCCCACTGCGTGGCATAGCGGCCCCGGGTGCTTGCCACCGCGCCGAGGGGAGCGTACTGCTCCATGAGGTAGTCGCCCAGCTTCAGGGTGATGCTGTCGCCCAGGTTGAGGCCGTTTTGCTTCAAAAATGCTTCGCTTACCACGCAGACGGGGCTTTCCCTGTCCTCCGGTGTGAGGAAGCGGCCCTGCACCGGTTTCATCTGCTGCTGCGTGACGCGGCGGATGGAGGCCATATCGTCGGTATATACCACGTCAAAGGTGTGGGCGTCGTCGTCCGTCACCTGCATCAGCTCCCGCAGCGGCGCAAATTCTTCCGATTCCAGGTAGTTCTCTGGCAGATCGGTGATATCCGTAAAATAGGGCCACCAGTCCTTCCGGGTATCGTCCCCGAGATAAAAGACCGTATCGCTCCAGGACAGGGGAACCATCCTGGCGACGATCAGATAACGCCGGTCCTTTTTCACAGCCTGTACGTCCTCCGGACCCAACTCATAATCCAGGCAGAACACAGGCTCCTTGCCCATCTGGAACCAGATGTTGCCGTCCGTGCCGATGTATTGTTCCATCAGGGCCAGCACGCTCAGGTCGGCCCGGCCTCCTTTCGTTTTCATCAGCTTCTCCACGATCTCCCGGTTCCCCGCCAGGATGTTCACGTCTTTCAAGGTCAGCACCTGATCCAGTGCGTAAACATTTCCGGGCATATTGAGGAACATGCTGTTTTCCTTCGGGAGATTGCTGTTGACGGTCGCCTCGAAGATGACGCGGTCCTCGTAGCCGAAATAGTTGGACCCTAAACCGATTCTCAGATAGTCCTCCGATACCCCCGCAGTCATATAGCGTCTATCCACAGCATCGATATAGGGAAGGGCTTCCAGGGCCTCCACTTCTGCCTCGCTCAGAGCTTCGTGGTGATAATTCTCGTACTTGTGTTTTTCCTTGTAAGTCTTGCTGGGATTCGTGGGGTCCGTCAGCAGGAAGTAGGAACGATCTGCCACATCCAGGATCGTTACCGGGCTGCGCTCCACGGTGAGGACGCCCTCCACCGATTCCTCCGCCTGCTTGATCGCCTGCGTCTGCATGGCATAGGAGGAGAGGTTATCCAGCAGCAGGAAGGACGCGACGGCCAGCAGAAGCACCGTCAGCGCCGTCTTCACCGGGCTGCGCAAAAGCGTGCGGAACCAAAGCCCCATGGGCGGCGCGGCCTTGGGCCGCTTGCCGGGGATATACTTCATGCGCAGCAAGGTCACCATCCCTTCCTTCTTCTGATAGATCAGCACCCAGCCGGGCTCCACCCGGCAGGCGCGGGCCGCCGTCCCTTTTACGGAGGCGTCCCGGCAGTCCAGGGGCAGGGGTGCGCCCCGGCGCAGCAGCGCCAGCAGGCCCTTGAGCTTTTCCACATCGCAGCCCCTGCGTATGCTCCGCCGGTAATCCAGCCGGAAGCGCGCCGTAAAGCGAAGCTGATGCATCCCTTTCCTCCTCTCCGGTAACGGCTGTCGAATTTGGGCGGCTTATTCGTCCAGGGCTTCGATCAGCTCGTCCACGCTGTCGTAGCCGCCGCTGACATGCTGATCCCGCTCCGCGTCGGAAATGGCCTTCCGGGTCTTGCGATCGGGACGGGTCAGCTCAAAGGGGATGCGCTGCTCCTGCACGGCCTTCTTCAGGAAGATGCGGCAGGCGGCGTTCAGGCTCAGCCCGATGTCCTCGAACAGGGCTTCGGCGCTTTCCTTGAGGTCCTCGTCGATCCGCAGGGTCACGTTTACCGTTTTCATTTCACCGATCCCGGCCTTTCTTTCATTTTTGTTCTTCCTGATGCACACTATACACGAAGCGACGGGCAAAAGCAAGAGGAAAGACATAAAAATATGTGCTAATGCTGCGCAATAGAAGCGCCTTTACCGGGCATAGGTATCCTCGGACGCAAAAAAGGCGCGGACAGACCGAAAGGCTGTCCGCGCCTGTGTCGAAACCTACGCGTTATTCAGTTCGGAAAGATCGCCTTTTCCAGAACCCGGACGAAGACCTCCAGCCCCGCCCGGTCCGCCTGGGTGAAGCGCCCCAGCGTGGGACTGTCCAGGTCCAGCACCGCGAAGACCACGCCGTTGTGGGTCATGGGGACCACGATCTCCGAGCGGGAGGCGCTGTCGCAGGCGATGTGGCCGGGGAAGGCATGCACGTCCTCCACCACCACGGCCTCCTTTTTCTCCGCCGCCGTGCCGCAGACGCCCTTGCCGTAGGGAATCTCGATGCAGGCGGGCTTCCCCTGGAAGGGGCCCAGCACCAGCTTGTCCCCCTCGGAAAGGTAGAACCCGGCCCAGTTCAGATCCTCCAGCTCCTGCCAGAGCAGGGCGGAGGCGTTAGCCAGGTTGGCGATGGGGTAGGGCACCCCGTCCACCAGGGACACCAGGTCCCGGCAGAGGGCAGAATAATCCGACATCTTTTCATTCCTCCGTTACGATATCCGCCAGGGTATAGGGGACCAGCTTCCCCAGGTCCGCCGGACGCAGCTCCACCTGCAGGCCGATCCGCCCGCCGCTGACGCAGAGGGTCTCCAGGCCTTCGGCGCTGCGGTGCAGCACCGTGGGAAAGAGCTTTTTCATGCCGATGGGGCTGCATCCGCCGTGGATATAGCCCGTCAGGGGCAGCAGCTCCTTCTGGGGGATCATGGCGACGTTCTTTTCCTTCACCGCCGCGGCGGCCTTTTTCAGGTCCAGCTCCCGGCATACCGGCACGACGAACACATAATGCTGCCCGCTCTTGCCCGCGGTCACCAGGGTCTTGAACACCCGTTCCGGGTCTTCCCCCAGGGCCGCGGCCACGTCCGCGCCGCTGACGGCCCCGGAAGAGGTGTAGTCGTGGGCTTCGAAGGGGATTTTGTGCTGCCCGAGCATCCTGAGGGCGTTGGTTTTTTCCGCTTTTTTCATCGCATCAATTCTTCAGGCTCTGCATGGGGGCGGGAATGTAGCCCCCCCGGTCCACGAATACGGCGGGGGAGAGCCTGCTCACGGGCATCACCGGGCCGCCGCCCAGCAGACCGCCGAAGTTCAGCTCGTCGCCGACTTCGTAGCCCACGGCGGGGATGACCCGGACGGCGGTCGTCTTCTGGTTCACCATGCCGATGGCCGCCTCGTCCGCGATGACGCCGGAAATGACCGAGGCCTCCGTGTCCCCCGGCAGGATGATCATATCCAGGCCCACGCTGCACACGCTGGTCATGGCCTCCAGCTTTTCCAGGCAGAGGGCGCCGCTGCGGGCGGCGGCCATCATGCCTTCGTCCTCCGAAACGGGGATGAAGGCGCCGCTCAGTCCGCCCACCCGGCCGGAGGCCATGACGCCGCCCTTCTTCACCGCGTCGTTCAGCAGCGCCAGGCAGGCCGTGGTGCCGGGACCGCCGCAGGTCTCCAGGCCCATTTCCTCCAGGATCCTTGCCACGCTGTCGCCCACGGCGGGGGTAGGGGCAAGGCTCAGGTCGATGATGCCGAAGGGGACCCCCAGGGCCTCGCTGGCCTTTTCCGCCACCAGCTGGCCCATGCGGGTGATCTTGAAGGCGGTGCGCTTCACCGTGTCCGCCACGGTCTGGATGGGGGCGTCCTTCCCCAGGCGGGCGAGCACCGCCCGCACCACGCCGGGGCCGGAGACGCCCACGTTGATGACGCAGTCCGGCTCCCCGAAGCCGTGGAAGGCCCCGGCCATGAAGGGATTGTCCTCCGGCGCGTTGCACAGCACCACCAGCTTGGCGCAGCCGATGGACTGCCTGTCCGCCGTGGCTGCCGCCGTTTCCTTGACGGTCCTGCCCAGCTGAAGCACGGCGTCCATGTTGATGCCCGCCTTGGTGCTGCCCACGTTGACGCTGGAGCAGATCAGCTCCGTCCGGCTCAGGGCTTCGGGGATGGAGCGGATCAGGGCCTCGTCCCCGGCGGAAAAGCCCTTCTGCACCAGGGCGCTGTAGCCGCCGATGAAGTTGACCCCCACGGTCTTCGCCGCCCGGTCCAGGGCCAGAGCGTAGGCGGTGGGGTCGCCCCCGGAGACGCCCGCCAGAAAAGCGATGGGGGTCACGCTGACCCGCTTGTTGATGATGGGGATGCCATAGGTGCGGGAAATCTCCTCTCCCGTCTCCACCAGCTTTTCCGCCTTGCGCGCGATCTTCTCATAGACCTTTTCACAGGCCCTGCCGAGGTCGCTGTCGGCGCAGTCCACGAGGCTGATGCCCATGGTGATGGTGCGGACGTCCAGACATTCGTCCTGGATCATCTGCACGGTTTCCATGATATCCTGCATATTCAGCATGGCGTTTCCCCTCAGATCCGGTGCATGGCGTTGAAGATGTCCTCGTGCATGACGTGGCTCACCAGGCCCTGCCCCTCCAGCACCTTCTCGATATCGTCGGCCAGAGAGCCGATGGTGCTCTCCATTTTTTCGATATCCGCCAGCATGACCATGGAGAAGATGTCCCCCATGACGGTCTGGGTCACGTCCACGATGTTGGCGTTGTGGGCTGCGCAGACGTTGGCGGTCTTGGCCAGGATGCCCACGGCGTCCTTGCCCACGATGGTGATGACTGCTCTCAAGATCGGTACCTCCCGTAATGGTATGAGAGGATTATAACCCATCCGGCGGAAAAGCGCCACAGGAAAAACGCGCGGACCGGGCATTCCGAGGAAAAATATTGCTGAAACCGGGGCGTTGTGGTAAAATAATCCCGGTCCATGTCCCGGTGTTTCCGGTCATTTTTTCAAAATCGGAGAATCGGCATGACGGTTTTCAATTTCATTTCCCTTTTCGGCGGGCTGGCCCTGTTCCTCTATGGCATGCGCCTCATGTCCCGCGGTCTGGAGCAGGGCTCCTCCGGCGCGCTGAAGGCTGCCATGGAGAAGCTCACCACCAGCCCGGTGGGGGCGTTCTTCCTGGGCCTGGCCGCCACCGCCGCCATCCAGAGCTCCACCGCCACCATCGTGCTGACCTCCGGCCTGGTGGCGGCAGGGGTCATTTCCCTGCATCAGTCCCTGGGCATCATCATCGGCGCCAACGTGGGCACCACCGTCACCGGCCAGATCATCCGCCTGCTGGATCTGAATACTTCGGCGGCCTCCTGGCTGAACATCTTCAAGCCGGACACCCTGGCCCCCATCGCGGCCATCGCGGGCATCCTGCTGATCATGGCCTTCCGCTTCCGCAGCGCCCAGCGGACGGGCACCATCGTCATGGGCTTCGCCATCCTTTTCACGGGCCTGGTGAACATGACGGGGGCGGTGAAGCCCCTCTCGGAATCCGCCGCCTTCGGCCGGCTGTTCCTGACCCTGGCGGACAAGCCGGTGCTGGGCTACCTGGCGGGCATGGCGGTGGCCTTTTCCATCCAGAGCTCCAGCGCCGCCGTGGGCATCCTCCAGGCGCTGTCCACCACGGGGGCCCTCAGCTTCAGCTCCGTCTACAGCGTCATCATCGGCATCTATCTGGGGGACTGCGTCACCACCGCCATCGTCTGCTCCGTAGGCGCCCGGGCGGACGCCAAACGCACCGGCATCGTGCACATCCTGTTCAACCTCAGCGGGACCGTGCTGGTGCTGGTCGTGGTGACGATCCTCCACCGGCTGGGGGTCTTCGGCAGCTTCTGGACCGCGCCCATCACCTCCGGCGGCATCGCCAACACCCATACGGTCTTCAAGCTGGGCGGGGCCGCGCTGCTGCTGCCGGTGTGCACCGTTTTCGAGAAGCTGAGCCGCAAGATCATTCCCGACGATAAAAAAGCTCCCCGGCGGGACGAGCTGGACCTGCAGGCCCTGGACGACAACCTGTTCGAAGCCCCGGAGCTGGCCCTGGCCGCCGTCAAAAAGATCGTGGCGGAAATGGCCTCCCTGGCCGCGGGGAATGTGCGCCTGGGCTTTGCCGCGCTGCTGGAATATGACCAGGCGGCCATCGACCGGGTGACGGAGGACGAGGACCTGATCGACTCCCTGGCGGACCACGCGGGAGACTATATGGTGCGCCTGTCGCCCCATCTCGGCTCCGGCCGCGCCAGCGACCGGCTGAGCTATTATATCAAGTGCGTGGATGAATTCGAGCGCATCGGCGACCATGCCGTGAACCTGACGGAGAGCGCTTCCGAGCTCCACAGCCGGGA
>JAEETX010000002.1 GCA_016286665.1 Oscillospiraceae bacterium | reverse complement strand
CCTCAAGGAAGACCTCCAGAGAGCCGATGCGGCGCTCGTCCAGGGGAGGAGAAACGGTGTAGTCCATCATCAGGAAGCCCACTTCGCTCCAGGGAACGTCGGGATAGGTCTCGTTCTTCCACTGGACCAGACGGCGGGTGACCTGACGGCCGGCTTCCACGTTGTCGAAGCCAACGTAGTTGTTGATCATGTTGCCGCCCAGGGGGATTCCGTCGCCGGCTTCGCCGTCACGGGGAGGAGACATCTGGCTCATCCAGAACACGTCGGGATACTGGGAGAGCTTGGCCAGCACGGAGGGGAACAGAGTGCCGTCGGGGTCCAGGATGAAGCCGCGGACGCCCTGATCGATGGCGGTCTGCAGGTTGGTCAGGAACATGTCGGAGTCGCCGTTGGCGCTGATGAAGCCGGCCCACTCCATGTTGAAGAGGGGCGCCCAATGCTCATAAGCGTCGGCGGACTGCTGATACAGAGGGCCGCTCTGCTGAACGAGATAAGCGACCTTGAACTTGGGGTTCTTGGTGTAGTCATACTCGGCGTCATAATGGGCGATGGTGTCCAGGTTGATGCTGCCGTCGGGGTTGCAGTTGGGGTAGGCCTTGCCGGTCGCGGCAGGCTGCGTATCACTGCCGCCGGGCTGCGCCGGGGCCGCGGTGGGCTGGCTGGTGGGGGTGGTGGAAGTGCCTTCGCCGCCGCAGGCAGCGAGGGTAAATACCATCATCAGAGCCAGGACCAATGCCAGGATCTTCTTCATGGAATGTCCTCCTTTTCCTTGTTCCTCTCGCATTGCGAAAAGGATCTGTAATAATTTGCTTGTAATTTCTTAAAAATTACCGTCTCATTCTATCATGCTTCCCCCATAAGTCAAGGAAATTCCTCTTGCGATAAGAATAGCTTATAACGCCATAAGTGGAAATGCCGCTCCTTTTTCCCCGCCGCCGGGGGAAAAGCAGGGCGCGGCACCCTTGACATCAGGGACGGTGCATTATATAATCTGAGAATATAAACGGAAAGAGATAATGAAGCGGGGAGAGGGGGAACCGGCATGGAGAAGGAAAAACGGGGGACGGGGGCGCTTTGGGTCCTGGCCGCCGTGCTGGTGGTCCTGATCTTCGTTTCCTTCCTTCTGGGCCGTTACCCGGTGCCGCCTGCGGCGGTGGGCGGTATCCTTCTGAATAAGCTGCTTCATGCTCTGGGCAGCCTCCTGCGTCCCCTGATCCCCGCCGCCGGAAACTGGGGCGTCACGCCGTTTTGGGACGGCAGCATGGAGGCGGTGGCTTGGAACATCCGCCTGCCCCGCATTCTTCTGAGCTGTATGGTGGGCTGCTGTCTCAGCGTCTCCGGCGCTTCCTATCAGGGGGTCTTCCAGAACCCCATGGCTTCGCCGGACATCCTGGGGGCTACCAACGGGGCGGCCTTCGGCGCGGCCCTGGCGATCCTTCTGGGGGCCGCCAGCCAGATGATCACTTTCTCCGCCTTCTGCTTCTCCATCGTCACCGTCGCGGCGGCATTCGCCATCAGCCGCGTGGCGGGGGGCAAGCGGGTGCTGACGCTGGTGCTGGCGGGCATCATGGTGGGTTCCCTTTTCTCCGCCGGTACTTCCTTTATTAAATTGGTCGCGGACCCCTCCAACCAGCTGCCGGAGATCACCTATTGGCTCATGGGCTCTCTCTCCGGGGCCAAATGGAAGCAGGTAGGGCTGGCGGTCGTCCCCATGGCCGTGGGTCTTGCGCCGCTGTTGGCGCTGCGCTGGCGTGTGAACGTGCTGACCCTGGGGGATGATGAAGCGCGGACCATGGGCGTCAGCGCCGGGCGGGTGCGGCTCATCGTCATCCTCTGCGCCACCTTGATCACGGCGGCCAGCGTGGCCGTGAGCGGCATGATCGGCTGGGTGGGCCTGGTGATCCCTCACCTGAGCCGCAAGCTGGTGGGCAACGACTACCGGCATCTGACGCCGGCCTCCATGCTCTTCGGCGCGGCGTTCATGCTGGCGGTGGACAATGTGAGCCGCAATCTGCTGGCGACGGAGATCCCCATCGGCATCCTCACCGCCTTTGTCGGCGCGCCTTTCTTCGTCTGGCTGATCACCCGAAAGGGGGATGCCTTTTGAGTATCGAAGTGCGTGACCTCCATTTCGGCTACGGCAGCGGGGAAGTGCTCCGCGGCGTCAGCTTCACCGCCGCCTCCGGCGAGCTCACCAGCGTACTGGGGCCGAACGGGGTGGGAAAAAGCACCCTGTTCCGCTGCCTGTTGGGCCTGATGAAGGGCTACAGCGGCTCCATCACCGTGGACGGGGAGGATACCCGCCGCCTCAGCGCCAGAAGCCTGTCAAAAAAGGTGGCCTACATCCCCCAATCCCACTATCCATCCTTTAATTACAGCGTATTCAATATGGTGCTCATGGGCGCAACCTCCCAGGTGTCTCTCCTGTCCTCCCCGGGTCCCCGGCAGCGGGCCGCCGCAGCGGAAGCCCTGGAGCGGGTGGGGGTCGCCCACCTCCGCGACAAGGGCTATACCAACATCTCCGGGGGAGAACGGCAGCTGGTGCTCATCGCCCGCGCCCTGGTGCAGGACGCGCACGTGCTGGTGCTGGACGAACCCACCGCCAACCTGGATTACGGCAATCAGATCCGGGTCATGGAGCAGGTGCGGCAGCTCACTTCCCAGGGCTATACCGTCATCCAGTCCACCCACAACCCGGAACAGGCGTTCCTGTTCAGCCACAGCGTGGTCGCCATGCAGGAAGGCCGTGTGATCGCGGAGGGTCCGCCCTCCAGGGTGGTGACGGAGACGCTGATGGAAAAGCTCTACGGCGCGGATATCCGGGTGTGCAGTCTCTATGACGACCGGGTGCGCGTCTGCATCCCCAGGAGCGTTACGGAATAGTCGGCGCGAGCCGTGTTTCGGTCAGGATTTCTGCTTTTCTTATACACTTAAGGCAACACCGCACAATTCTGGTGCGCAGATTGCGCAGTCAGAATTTTCGTCAGATTGTCTGAAAATCGCGGGTAATACTTCCTGTATCGGCCAAGATTTTCGGGCAATATGACGGAACATGATGCAAGCAAGATGTGTGCCGAGAACTAACGCGGTGTTGCCTTAATTATCTCAAATAGTAATAATATGAAAAGAGGAGAATACCATGAAGCTCAGAAGAATCGTCAGCCTGTTTTTGGCCCTGTGCCTGCTTGCCGCTCTGGCCGCCTGCGGAAAGCCGTCGGCGCAGCCTGCAAACAGCCCTTCGCCCGCACCCGCGGAAACGCCCGCGCCTTCGGAAGCGCCTGCCGCACCGCAGCCCACGGAAACCCCGGAGGTTACGGAAGCCCCCGCAGTGCCCGGCGAAGCTCTCACGGTGGAATACACCGACGACACGGGGCGGACCCTGACCATCCCGGCGGAGATCAGCCGCGTCGCCGTTACCGGGCCCATGAGCCAGATCGTGCTCTTTGCCCTCGCGCCGGAGAAGATGATCGCCGTCGCCAACGCCTGGGACGCAGGGGCGGAAGCCTATTTTGCGCCGGAGTATTTCCGGCTTCCCGTTCTGGGCCAGCTCTACGGCGGCAAGGGGGAGCTGAATCTGGAAGAACTGCTGGCCGCCGCGCCGGAGATCGTGCTGGATATAGGGGAACCGAAAAAGAGCATCGGTGAGGACCTGGCCGCCCTGACGGAGCAGACGGGCATTCCCTTCCTCCATATCGACGCCGCCACCGCCACCATGCCGGAGGCCTACCGGAAGCTGGGCGCGCTCCTGGGCCTGGAAGACCGGGCGGAGAACCTGGCAGACTACTGTGCCGAGATCATGTCCCTGGCGGAGGATACCATGGCTGCCGTCGGTGAAAACCGGGTGCGGATGCTCTATCTCCTGGGGGACGAGGGCCTGAACGTCATCGCCAAAGGCTCCTATCATTCGGAGATCATCGACCTTGTGTCGGACAACGCCGCGGTGCTGGAGGATCCCAGCAGCAAGGGCACCGGCAACGAAACGGATATGGAGCAGCTGCTGCTCTGGGACCCGGAATTCATCGTCTTTTCCTATGACAGCGTGGGGGACACGGTGGGGGAGGACCCGGTGTGGCAGCAGCTGAGCGCCGTGAAAAACGGGAACTACGCCAAAGCGCCTTACGGACCTTACAACTGGATGGGCTTCCCGGCCTCCGTCCAGCGTTATCTTGGCATTCTCTGGCTGCTGAAGACCCTGTATCCGGCGTATGTATCCTATGACCTCTTTACCGAAGTCAATCGCTTCTACGAGCTGTTCTTCCACTGCACCCTGACGCCGGAGCAGTATCAGGCGATTCTGGGATGAACCGTTGCAAAACACCGCCGCTCGTGGTATAAGATAGGATATGTGATATTTCATTACTCCAACAGAAAGGAAAGACATCATGAAAAGAATCGCCAGTATCCTTCTGATCGTCCTTCTGGCGGCTGCGCTGCTGCCCGCCGGGGCTCTGGCGGCGGATGCGAAGGTTGTCCTGTCCAACCAGAAGCTGCGGGTGGACGGGAAGCTCATCGAATGCGAAAAATACAACATCGACGGTTATAACTACTTCAAGCTGCGGGACCTGGCCGCCCTGCTGAACGGAACCGGCAGCCAGTTCAACGTGGATTATGACACGGAAGCCAGACAGATGGTGGTCACCACCGGCATGCCCTACATTACCCCCAACGGCAGCGAACTGATCGTCGGCGAGGACAAAAGCGCCACGGCCACCGTCAGCAGCCAGAGCTTCCTGGTCGACGGAGTGCTGTGCGAGGGCCTTTCCGTCTACAACATCGGCGGCGGCAACTTCTTCCAGCTCAAGGAGCTGGAAGAAGTCCTGGGCTTCAAGGTGGATTATGACACCGCCTCCCGCACCGTGATCGTCATCAGCTACGCCTGGAGCTGGCCCACGCCCTGGCTGACCCAGGAGACGATCTACAACGAGAACGGCGCGGCGACCTCCCATACAGTCTATGTCTATGACGAGATGGGCCGTGAGCTCAGTTACCTCAACGAGGGAGAATACGGCTCGGAGAGTCATGCGTACACCTATGATGAGCTTGGCCGGCCTGTGAAGCTGGTCCGCGACAACGTCTACAGCTTCGGGGACGACGGCTGGGAGGAACACAGCACGACGGAATACACCTACGACATCTGGGGGAACCTCGCAAAGGAAATCTACCACGCCGTGGGCGACGTCGTGTCAGAGACAACGTACACCTATGACGATCACGGCAATCTCGTGATCAAGGAGACGGTAAACAACGCCGGCAGCAGCGCCGATTATTACACCTATGACGAGAATGACCGGGAAATCAAGAAAGTCTATGCCGAGAACGACGAGGTCAAGAGCGTCGAAGAATTCACCCTGGACGCGGACGGAAACACCATCCGAAGCGTGACTACCGACGACGATGGCGAGATCGTTGCCTCTTACGAATGCGTATATGAAAACGGCAGGATAAAGGAGGAGACCAGCTCCTTCGGAGGCAGCGTCTACTACAATGCCTTTACCTACGACGAAGCGGGCAACGTGATCCATATCGAAGCCCGGGACCCCTACGGCAGCACTGCCACCGACCAGGTGTTCGACGAGAATGGCCTTCTGGTTCAGAGCGAGGAGACCGGCGTCTACGGCAACAGCCTCCAGGTATGGACCTATGACGAGCGCGGTCTGCTGGTAAAGATGGAAAAGACCAGCGGCGAAGACTACTATTACGTGGAGGAATACACCTACGACGAGGACGGCAACATCCTCACCGACGTCTACGAAAGCGGCGGCTTCAAGCACTCGAAGACCTATACCTATGATCGGGAGACCCGGAAAATGAGCTGCCTGGTCATTATGGAGTATAACGGCGAGGGCTGATCGTACATAATGTCTGAGGCAGCCGAAAGGCTGCCTCGGACTTTTATTGAAAGGAAAGACGAGCATGAAACGAGCACTGAGCATCCTTCTGGTCCTTTTTTTGGCGCTGTCCGTTCTTCCGGCCGGGGCGTTCGCGGCTGAGGCAAAGGTGGTCATGTCGCCCCAGAACCTGCGGGCGGACGGGAAGCGCATTGCGTGTGAGAAGTACAACATCGACGGCTCCAACTATTTCAAGCTGCGGGATATCGCCATGGTGCTGAGCGGCACCGGCAGCCGGTTTTCCGTGAATTGGGACGGGGAGAACAAATGCATATCCATCGTCACGGGAGAAGAATATGCGCCCGACGGAACGGAGCTGGACCTGAGCTTCGGGGACAAGAGCGCTTCGGCGGCTCCCGGTGCGGACAAGCTGTTCATCAACGGCGTGGAGCGCAGCGACCTGAGCGCTTACAAGCTGGAGGGCAACAACTTCTACAAGCTCCGTGACCTGGGGGACGCCCTGGGCTTCCAGGTGGACTATGACAAGGAGAGCAACACCGCCATCATCATCAGCCGCGCGTACTGCGAACCCTTGCCATGGCGCACGGAGGAGTCCTTCATCACCGGCAACAACGGCAGGAACGAGCGCTCCGTAACCACTTATGACGAATTCGGCAACATCCTCAGCGCGTTCTACGATTACGGCGGCTATACGGAGAGTTACGAATACTCCTACAATGAGCTGGGCTATGAGACGCAGAACACATACCGGTATCACTCGGAATATGACGGAGAAGTCTGGGAGAATTACCATACCACCACCAGCGAATACGACAAGTGGGGCCTGCTGGTCAAAAAGACGACCGTTTCCGGGGGCACGGATATGACCGAAAACGGCGACGCGGAGGAAATCTATACCTATGACGAAGACGGGCAGAAGATCAGATACGAAAGCGTTTCCCCCTACGGCGTGTCCGTCTATGAATATACGTATGCTTACGGACTGCTGGCGACGGAAACCTTCGATTATGAGGAATACCACTCCGTCACAACCTATACATATGACGAACGCGGCAATTTGCTGAACTGCCACAATGACAGCTCCGACTGGGACACGGATACCACCTATACTTATAATGAAGAAGGCCGGGAGCTGAGTTATGTCTATTATGACGGCGCCGATCTTTTCTCCACGTATTACACCTATGACGCCCTCGGACGGCTTCTGCAGGAGGAATACGACAGCCCCGACGAGGAATATGTGATCGAATATACCTATGACGACCAGGGAAATATCCTGTGCGAGACCTGCACCGGCAGCGAATACAACTACCGTACGGATTACACCTATGACCTGTCCGAGGGAAAAAGGATCGCCAATACCGTGGTGGAATACCCTGCGGCAACGGAACTGGCCCTCAGCGAAGGAGAACTGACCCTGGCAGCAGGGGACGCGTATAGCCTCGAAAGGTTTTTCCTGCCTGCTAACGCCCCGGAGGAATACGTCGACTGGTCCAGCAGCGATGAAAGCGTGCTGACCGTGGACGGCGAAGGGAATCTTACTGCGCTTGCTGCAGGGACCGCCGTGGTGACCGCCGAGACCGAAAGCGGACTGGCCGCAGCCTGCACCGTCACCGTCGTCAAGGACAAATACAAGCTGACCGTGGACTCCACCAGCCTCCGCATGAAGAAAGGGGAAACCCTGAAGCTGCGCTGCTGCGTGGAAATCGCCGGACCGTCGTTTGACTACGTGTATATAAACAATCAGCCTTCGGCGGACGACGTGCTTGATCTGGAGTGGGGCGACTGGGCCGATGATTACATCGACCTGTCCATCACGGCGGTCGGGTATGGAAGCTGCTCCGTCTGGATTTGGATCAGCGAGGAAAAAGAAGGCGACAGCATAAAGACGTTCGAACGGATCAACGTCAACGTGACCGTTACCGGCTGACGGAGGATCGCGTGAATCGGGGGCGGGCTTCAAGCCCGTCCCCTTTCTGTGCGTCCCGCTCTTGCAAAATGCGGAAGCATCGACTATAATCAGGTACAATCCGTATTTGTTTGCGTTTGAGAAAAGGGAAGACCGGTTCCCGGCCTCCCTGACGAACCGGAATTGAGGTGTGTTCCTATGCAGCCCCATCCTCGGGGGCGCTTTCGCGCGCTCCTGGGCTATACCAGGGGATTCCGCATCCCCATTATCCTGAGCTTCCTGCTGATGGCCGCGGAGCTGGTCATCGGCTTTGTTTCCCCCCTGGTCCTTTCCATCACCATCGACTCCGTGCTGGATACGAAGCCCGTGAACGTGGCGTGGTATTTCCGCTGGTTCGTGCCCATGGTGGGGGGCGTGGAGGTCATCCGCCGCAACCTGTGGATCATGGCCGCCGCCATGCTGGGCATGACGGCCATTTCCGGCGTGGTGCGCTTTGCCCGCACCCGGCTCAACACCCGGGCGGGGGAGGGCAGCGTACGGGTCCTGCGGGACAGGCTCTTTGCCCATATCCAGCGTCTGCCCTACCGCTGGCATGCCGCCAGCCAGACCGGCGACATCATCCAGCGGGCCACCACCGATGTGGACACGGTCCGCCGCTTCAATTCCGGCGTCCTGCTGGAATTCGTGCGGACGATCCTCATGGTCCTGGTGGGCGCCGCCGTCATGTTCACCATCAACAACACCCTGGCCTTCATCACCATCGGCATGGTGATCCCCGTGGCCGCCGTCAGCGTCCTGTTCCACCTGCGCATCCACAAGCTGCTGGAATCGCAGGAGGAGGCGGAGGGCAGACTGTTCACCGTCATGCAGGAAAATGTGACCGGCATCCGCGTCGTGCGGGCCTTCGGCCGCTCCCGCTTTGAGCTGGATAAATTCCGGAAGGCCAACGACGAAAACCGGCAGATGCTCCTGAAGGTGAATAACTCCTTTGCTTCCCTGTGGGCGACGCTGGACCTTCTCTGCGGCGTCGAGTTCGCGGCGGTGCTGGTGGCGGGCATCCTCCTGTCCCTGAAAGGGAACCTGACCATCGGCCAGTTTACCGTCTTTCTCAGCTATGTCTACACCTTCTTCTGGCCCATCCGCGGCTTTGGCCGGGTGCTGAGCCAGCTGAGCCGCACCATGGTGGCCGTCGGCCGTCTGGAGGAGGTCCTCCGGGCGGAGGAGGAAGAAGACCTGGAGGAGGGGGAGACCCCCGTTCTCCGGGGCGACGTGGACTTCCGGGACGTGTCCTTCGCCTATGGCACGACGCCGGTACTGGACCATCTGGATATGCACATCCCCGGCGGCAGCACCGTGGCGATCCTGGGCGGCACCGGCAGCGGCAAGAGCACTCTCACGCTGCTGCTGCAGCGGCTCTATGAGGCCGGCTCCGGCAGCATCACCGTGGGCGGGACGGATATCCGGAATATCCGCAAATCCTGGCTGCGGACGCGCATCGGCATCGTCCTGCAGGAGCCCTTCCTCTATTCCAGAAGCATCCTCCAAAACATCGGCATCCGGGATAAGCAGCCGGACCGGGCGCTGGCGGAGGCCGCGGCAAAGGACGCCTGCGTCCACGACGATATCATGGAATTCGAGGAAGGGTATGACACCGTCGTGGGAGAGCGGGGCGTCACCCTTTCCGGCGGCCAGAAGCAGCGCATCGCCATCGCCCGCGCCCTCACCGGCGAGAGCGACATGCTCATTTTCGACGATTCCCTTTCCGCCGTGGATACCCGCACCGACGCCGCCATCCGGCAGGCTCTGCGCACCCGGCGGCAGGGGGTAACCACCATCATCATCTCCCACCGTGTCACCACCCTCATGGAAGCGGACCGCATCTTCGTGCTGAAGGGCGGGCGCGTGGCGGAGGAGGGCACCCACGAGGAGCTGATGGCCATTCCCGACAGCATCTACCGCCGCACCTTCGACATCCAGAGTGCTGCTGTGGAAGGAGGTGAGGGCGCGTGAACGAAGATACCGATTACGAAGGCAAGAAGATCAACCCCAAAACCTGGCGCACCATCCTCTCCTTTGCCGCCAACCGGCGGAAATCCTTTGTGATCATCCTGGGCGGCGGCATGGTGGCCGGCATCATCGACACGGCCATGTCCTTCATGTCCCGCTGGGCCATCGACGGCTTCATGATCCCCGGCAGCCGGGAGCATCTGGGCCTGTTCGCTTTCGCCGCCCTGGGCCTGCAGGTCCTCATGGCGGTCCTGACCATGATCTACTGCCGGGCCGCCGGTCATCTGGAAGCCAACCTCACCGCCGACGTGCGGGAGGCCGCCTATACCCGGCTCCAGGGCATGAGCTTCAGCTATTTCGACAAGACCAGCACCGGCCACCTGATCTCCCGCCTCACGGGGGATATCGGCCGCATCACGGAAATGATCTCCTGGACCTGCATCGATCTGGGCTGGGGCATCATGGCGGTGGTGGCGAGCCTCCTTGCCATGTTCCTGGTGAACATGAAGCTGGCCCTCATCACCATTGTCGCCGTGCCGGTGGTGGCCGTCCTTTCCGTCTGGTTCCAGAAAAAGATCCTCAGCTACCAGCGAAAGACCAGAAAGCTCAACAGCATGATCACCTCCAGCGTCAACGAGGGGATCATGGGGGCGCAGACCAGCAAGACCCTGAACCGGGAAAGCCTGAACAACGAGGAATTCAACATCCAGACGCGGGATATGTACCGGGCGTCCATGCGCTCGGCCACCATCTCCGCCATCTATATGCCCCTGGCCAGCCTGGTCATCAGCCTGGTCTCCGGCTTTGTCCTCATCGCCGGCGGCCACGACGTGCAGCACGGCGTCCTCACCATCGGCACCCTGAATTTCTTCCTGAACATCGGCAACATGATGTTCGAGCCTATCCGCAATTTTGCCGGCATCTTCTCGGACTTCCAGTCCTGCCAGGCCGCGGCGGAGCGCGTGGCGGACGTGCTGGTGAGCGTCAGCGAGATCGAGGACAGCCCGGAAGCCATCGAAAAATACGGCGATTTCTTCCACCCGAAAAAGGAAAACTGGGAGAAGATCCGGGGCGATGTGGATTTCGATCATGTGTCCTTCTGGTATCTGGAGGGGGAGCCGGTGCTGACCGACTTCAACCTCCATGTGAAAGCCGGAGAGAACATCGCCCTGGTGGGGGAGACCGGCGGCGGCAAATCCACCATCGTCAACCTGGCCTGCCGCTTCTACGAGCCCAGGGAGGGGACCATCCGCATCGACGGGGTCGACTACCGGGAGCGGAGCCAGATCTGGCTCCAGTCTAATCTGGGCTATGTGCTCCAGACGCCCCATCTTTTCTCCGGCAGTATCCTGGAAAACATCCGCTACGGCCGCCTGGAGGCTACCGACGAGGAAGTGAAGGAAGCGGCGAAGCTGGTGGGGGCCGACGAATTCATCCGGAAGCTGGAAAAAGGCTACGATACCGACGCCGGCGAGGGAGGCAGCAACATGTCCACCGGGCAGAAGCAGCTCATTTCCTTTGCCCGCGCCATCCTGGCGGACCCTGCCATCTTCGTGCTGGACGAGGCCACCAGCTCCATCGACACGGAGACGGAGCAGCGCATCCAGGCCGCCGCGGACAAGCTGCTGCGGGGCCGGACCAGCTTCATCATCGCCCACCGCCTCAGTACCGTGCGCAATGCCGACCGCATCCTGGTCATCGACGGCGGCAAGGTGCTGGAGCAGGGCAGTCATAAGGAGCTTATGGCAAAAAAGGGCCGCTATTGGGAGCTCTATCAGAACCAGTTCCGGAGAGAAAAGCTGGATGAATCGGTGGAGGAGCTCAATAAGTTCTGATCCATCATCAACATCGAAGTGTTCATTCGGGGACAGGGAGCCTCCTTGTCCCGCACAAAAGGGGGGACGGCACTGTGCGCAAGAAACGCTGGGTCAGCTTTTGCCTGCTGGCAGCGCTGGCCCTGGGGCTGATGATCCCCTCCGTCTTTGCCGAGGATACGGTCTTTTTCACCGCCGTCAACAATTCGCTGCTGGAGCTGACGGCGGAGACCATGCCCGTTAATCACAACAGCCTGATCTATGTGCCCTGCAGCGTATTCAACACCCGCGCCCTGGATACCTGGGCCTACTATTCCCGCAGCGGGCAGACGGTGCTGATTTCCGATGGGGAAAAGGAACTCTATTTTGATATGAGCACCGGGAACAGCCGTGACCGGGAGGAAAACAGCTATCGCTACGCCGCCATTTACCTGAATGACACGGCCTATGTCCCCGCGTTTTTCGTCGCGGACTATTTCGGCCTCGGATATTCCTACATCCGGCGGGAAAACCGCCATATCGTGCGCATCACCAAGGGCAGCGTCCTCAGCGACGAGGAATTCTTCAATGCCGCCGCATCCCTGATGGAGACTAGACTGAATCAGTATCTCGGCAGCCAGGAGACTGCTGTGCCCCTACCCTCGACCACCCCGAGCCCTGCGCCCACCCAGCCGCTGCCGACGTCCACGCCCGCGCCGACGCCGGAACCATCCCCAGCGCCCACGCCGGATACCGCCGGCCCGTCTCCCTCTCCGGAGGTGACGCCGACCCCGAATGTGGACAGGAGCGACGTAAGAGTGCGCCTCTGCTTCCTGGGATTGGGGAGCGGGACCGCGGAGCTGCTGGACGAGCTGGGGGATACGCCCGCCTGCTTTTTCGCCACGGCGGAGGAAATCTATGGGAATGCCGATCTCACCCGGCGCATCCTGGGCAGCGGCAGCGCCGTCGGCCTGCGCGTGCTGACCTCTCCTGCGGAGGAATTCGACGGCTTCCGCCGGGCCATGGGGGATACCGCCATGTGCGCATCCCTGCTCTGCTGCGCCGTGGGCTTCGAGGAAGAGACTGTCGAAAGCTGGGGCGAAACGGGACTGTGCCTCCTGCGGGGGGAAGCGCCGCTTGCGTCCGCTGCCGAATGCGCCGCCGTGCTGGAGAATACGCGCAGCAGCGTCAGCCTGCTGCTGACCGGGGATTTCCCGGAGCTTCAGCGTCTGCTGCGGCTGCTGGAACGAGACCATTATACTTTGGAAGCGGTCACGGAAGTGACTGCGGGGAGATGAAGCCATGACCCGAAGCACACCCCTCAACGACGGTTGGGAGTTCATGAAAGCGCCCACGGAAGCTTTCTTTCAGGGGGGAGAAGCGGCGGCGGAAGCCGTGCGCCTGCCCCATACCGGCGCCATACTGCCCTATAACTACACGGAGGAGCTGGATTACCAGTTCCTCGCCGGCTACAGGAAACGGCTGCGTCTGCCGCCCCTGGAGGGGGGACGCCGCCTTTTCGTGCAGTTCGACGGGGCGGCCCAGCGCAGCCGGCTCCTTTTCAACGGCGAAGTCCTTCTGGAGCACAGCTGCGGCTACACCGCCTTTACCGCCGAGCTCACCGCCCACGCGCGGGAAGGGGAAAACCTCCTGGCCCTGGAGCTGGATTCCCGGGAGAGCCTGGACCAGCCCCCCTTCGGCAATGAGATCGACTATCTCACCTATCAGGGCGTCTACCGGGGCTGCCGCCTGATCCTCGCAGGGCCCAGCTTCCTTGCGGACCTGTTTGTACATACCGAAGGCGAAACCGCCGTCGCGGAGCTCGTCGACGTGGGCAGCGCCGAGCAGGTGCTGCTGCGCCTCACCGACACCGGGGGAAATATCGTTGCCGAGGAAAAAACGACCCTCTCCGACGCGGAGGAAAGCGTTCTGCCCCTGCCCGCCGGACTTCCGGTGAAAGGGGAGGAGTGCCGCCGCCGGCGCGTGAAGCTCGCCTGCCCCGGCGTGAAGCGCTGGAGCACAGAGGAACCGAACCTCTACACCCTGACGGCGGTCCTGCTGGACGGTCAGGGGGCGGCGCTGGATGAGCGCAGCGTCCGCTTCGGCTTCCGGGATGCGCAGTTCCGCGCCGACGGCTTCTATCTCAACGGTGAAAAGCTGATCCTCCGGGGGCTCGACCGGCACCAGTCCTTCCCCTATGCGGGCTACGCCATGCCCGACAGCGTGCAGCGCCGCGACGCGGAGATCCTTCGCCGGGAGCTGGGCCTGAACATCGTGCGCACCTCCCACTATCCCCAGTCCCAGGCGTTTCTGGACCGCTGCGACGAGCTGGGACTTCTGGTCTTCACGGAGATCCCCGGCTGGCAGCATATCGGCGGGGAAGCTTGGAAGGCGCAGGCGCTTCGGAATGTGGACGATATGGTGTGGCAGGACCGGAACCACCCCAGCGTGATCCTCTGGGGCGTCCGCATCAACGAATCGCCGGACGACGACGGGCTTTACCGAAAGACGAATGAGCTTGCCCATGCCCTGGACCCCGGCCGGCAGACGGGCGGCGTCCGCTGCTTCCGCCACAGTCACCTGCTGGAGGACGTATATACCTATAATGATTTCATCCACCGGGGGAACAATCCCGGCCTGGCGGAAAAGAGCCAGGTCGTGGACGATCTCCGCGCCCCCTATCTGGTGACGGAGTTCAACGGCCACATGTTTCCCACCAAGAGCTTCGACGACGAACCCCATCGCACGGCCCACGCGCTGCGGCATGCGGCGGTGCTGAACGCCATGTACGGCCTTGCGGGCATTTCCGGCTGCATCGGCTGGTGCGCTTTCGACTACAACACCCACCAGAATTTCGGCTCCGGCGACCGCATCTGCTACCACGGCGTCATGGATATGTTCCGCAATCCCAAGCCGGCCGCGGCGGTCTACGCCTCCCAGCAGGAGGATGTTCCCGTGCTGGAGGTCAGCGGCAGCCTGGATAAGGGCGATTGGCCCGCCTCCGAGCTGAACGAAATCTGGGCCTTCACCAATGCAGGCAGCGTCCGCCTGTTCCGCAACGGGGTCTTCCTGCGGGAATTCTTCCCGGATAAGGAGCGCTTTCCCCATCTGCCCCATCCGCCGGTGTGCATCGACGATTTCGCCGGACCGGAGCTGATGGAGAAGGAGGGCCTTTCCCCCGAGGCGGCGGAGCACGTGCATCTCCTGTGGGCTGCGGAAAAGCGGGGAGAGGACGTTTCCACCCTCCTGCGGAACCTGAAACGGAAATACGGCGTCACAAAGGAGCGCGCCGAGCAGCTGAAAGCTCGCTATTACGCGCCCCTGGCTGGCGGACCCGTCTACCGCTTCGAGGCCATGAAAAAGGGCCTGGTTGCGGCTTCGGTCGTGAAGGAGCCGGTGCACAGCGTATCCTTCAGGCTGCTGGCGGACCGGACGACCCTTCAGGAGGAAGGCATGTGGGACGCAGCGGAGGTGCGCATCCGCGCCGAGGACCAGAACGACAACCTGCTGGTCTACGCATCCGACGCCCTGCATCTGGAGGTGGAAGGACCGCTGGAGATCATAGGGCCCGACTGCATCCCCCTGCGGGGCGGAGCGGCGGGCGTATGGCTCCGCACCGTCGGGCAAAAGGGCCGCGCGCTCCTGCGCGTCCGGGCTTTCGGCCAGGAAAAGGAACTGGAATTCACCGTGGAATAACGGAAGATAAAGAATCAGAAGGGAACGTAATCGAATGACCACCGGCATCAATTTCTGGGACCACGAGGTATGGGCCTTCGTCGTCACCATGTTTTACCTTTTTGCCGCCATGATCCTTGCAAACACCCTGCGCAACACCATCAAGCCCCTGCGGAAGCTGATGATCCCTTCCTCCGTGCTGGGGGGACTGATCCTTCTGCTGGTCTCCGTGATTTATGAGGAATTCAGCGGCAGGGCCATGATCCCCACCATGACCCTGGAAATGCTCACCTACCATGGTCTGGGCCTGGGCTTCGTGGCAATGGCCCTCCGCAACATCGAGAAGAAGCAGGATAAGCGCAGCCGCTCCGGCGCGTTCGACACGGGGGTCACGGTGGTCTCCGGCTACCTCATCCAGGCGGTGACGGGCATCGTCATCTCCCTGATTTGCTATTATCTCCTTCGTTCCTTCTGGGCTTCCGGCCTGCTGCTGCCCATGGGCTACGGGCAGGGCCCCGGCCAGGCGTACAACTGGGGCCATAACTACGAAGCGCTCTACGGCTTCGAGGGCGGCACAAGCTTCGGCCTGACGATGGCGGCCATGGGCTTCCTCTCCGCCAGCGTTGGGGGCGTCATCTACCTCAACCGTCTGCGCCGCCGGGGCGTTCTGAAGGCCGACAGCGACGGTTTTCAGGAGACGGAAGCCCTCACGGCGGAGCAGCTGGGCGGCAAGAATGAAATCCCCCTGGCGGAGAGCATGGACAAGTTCACCGTCCAGCTGGCCCTCGTTTTCATCGCCTATATCGCCGCCTATCTTTTCATGAAGGGCGTAGACCTGGTGATCGAGGCGGGCGTGCTGGGCAATTTCGGCTTCAACACGGTCCGGCCGCTGATCTGGGGCTTCAATTTCCTTTTCGGCACGCTTTTCGCCATCCTGGAAAAGGCTCTGCTCCGGGGACTGCACAAGAAGGGCGTCATCAAGCGGGAATACACCAATGTCTTCATGCAGAACCGCATCGCGGGCTTCATGTTCGATCTGATGGTGGTGGCCTCCATCGCCGCCATCGACCTTTCCGCCTTTGGCAAGAGCGAATTCATCGTGCCCCTGAGCATCATCTGCGTGGCCGGGGCTGCGGTGACCTACGCCTATCTGAATTTCCTCTGCCGCCGGGTATTCCCCAATTATCCCCATGAGGCGTTCCTGAGCCTCTACGGCATGCAGACCGGCACCGCCAGCACCGGCGTCATCCTCCTCCGGGAAATGGACCCCAATTTCGAGACCCAGGCCAGCGACAACATCGTTTATCATCAGCCCTGGGCCATCGTCTTCGGATTCCCCATGCTGCTCCTGCTGCCCGTAGCGGCCCAGAGCGTGGGCAAGGGCTGGATCACGCTGGGCATCCTGATCGTGCTCTTTGCGGCGATGCAGCTGATCGTCTTCCGCAAGCTCATTTTCAAAAAGAAGAAAAAAACGGCGAAATCCTGAAGGGAGATGTAATATATGAAATTAGGGATCGTGGGTCTTCCCAATGTGGGAAAGAGCACGCTGTTCAACGCCATGACCGGCGAGAAGGCGGAGACCGCCACGTATCGCTCCTTTGAAGTTCAGCCCAACCTGGGCGTGGTGAAGGTGCCCGACAGCCGGCTGGACTGGCTGGCGGAGCTGCACCAGCCGGAGAAGGTAACGCCGGCCACCATCGAATTCGTGGATATCGCGGGCCTTGCCAAGGGCGAAGGCCTGGGCAACAAATACCTGGCCGCCGTCCGGCAGACGGACGCGCTGGTGCATGTGGTCCGCTGCTTCGACAACGATGAGATTTTCGACGAGCCTGCCGATTCCCTGCGGGACGTGGAGATCCTCAATATGGAGCTGGTGCTGGCGGATATCGAAGTGGTGGAGCGCCGGGTGGAGAAGGCGCGGAAGAACCTGAAGGGCGGCGACAAGAAATATCAGCGCGAGGCCGAATTCTTTGAAGGCCTGCTGAAGCACCTCAGCGACGGGCAGCCCGCCCGCACCTATCCCATGGAAGACGCAGACCTGGTCTATTTCCAGGACGGCGGCATCCTGACCCTGAAAAAGGTCATCTATGTGGCAAACCTCAGCGAGGACGGCTATGCCGATCTGGAGCACAACGAGAATTACCAGAAGCTGAAAGCCTTCGCGGAGGAATCCGGGGAGTCCTGCATGCCCATCTGCGCACGGCTGGAAATGGACATCATGGAACTGCCGGAGGAGGAGCGCGCGCCCTTCCTGGAGGACCTGGGCATTACGGAAATGGGCCTCAGCCGCCTCATCAACTGCGCCTACGACCTGCTGGGGCTCATGAGCTTCCTCACCGCCGGCAAGCCGGAGGTGCGTGCCTGGACCATCCGCAAGGGCAGCAAAGCGCCGGAAGCCGCGGGGAAGATCCATTCGGATATCGAGCGGGGCTTCATCCGGGCGGAGGTGGTCTCCTTCGACGATCTGGTAAAGGCCGGCAGCATGCAGGCAGCGAAGGAAAAGGGCCTGATCCGCAGCGAAGGAAAGGAATATGTGATGCGGGACGGGGATATCGTGCTGTTCCGCTTCAACGTCAGTAAATGAACGAACCCAGGCCGGAGCGCATCCAGAGCATCGACGCCCTGCGGGGCCTCTGCGTGGTCCTCATGTGCATCCACCATCTGCTGTATGACCTGGCGGCCTTTCTGGGCGCTCCCTGGTGGCTGTTCACCAATCCCGTTTTCGACGTCCTGCATTATCTTTTCGCCGGCTGCTTTATCCTGCTTTCCGGCGTATCCTCCCGTTTCAGCCGTTCCAATATCAAACGGGGAGGGAAGGTCGTCGCCGTCGCTCTGGCGCTGACGCTGGTCACCTGGCTGGGAGAAAAGCTGGCCGCGCGGTACCTGGGGGGCGAAATGGGCATCCTCATCATCTTCGGCGTGCTGCATCTGCTGGGCTTCTGCATGCTCTTTTACGGGCTGACGAGGAAGCTGTGGGATCGGCTGCCGGACTGGCTGATGCCCGCCCTCTGCGTGCTCCTGACGGTGCTGACCGCCAGATGCACGGACGGCGGTTATGCTACGGAGAATCCCTGGCTTTTCTTTTTCGGCTTTGTCACGGAGCGCTTTTATTCCGCGGATTATTTCCCCATCCTGCCCTGGGTTTTCGTGTTCCTTTTCGGAACCTGGCTGGGGGGCAAGATCCGCGCAGGGAAGCTGCCGGAGAGATTCTACACCGCGCAGTTTCCCTTCTTCCCGAAGGTGGGGCGTCACGCCCTGCTCATCTATATCCTGCATCAGCCCATTCTGGCGGGCCTCTGCTTTGCCCTGGGCTGGGTATTCGGCATATTATAGACGAAAAGGTCTATGATATAGATTATCTGGGTAGTCTTTCGTATGGACGCCCGAGGAGGTTACTATGATCAAGATCAAACTGAAAGACGGCAGCTTCATCGAGGTGGAAAAGGGCTCGACCCTGCTGCAGGTGGCAGAGAAGATTTCCGAGGGCTTTGCCCGCAAGGTGCTTTCCGCCACCGTGGACGGGAAGGTGCACGGCCTGCCCCTGCCCCTGGAGCATGACTGCGAGGTCACCTTCAACACCTTTGAGGATGCGGACGGGCGGCTTGCCTATCGCCACACGGCGTCTCACGTATTGGCGCAGGCGGTGAAGCGGCTCTATCCCGATTCCAAGCTGGCCATCGGCCCCGCCATCGACGACGGCTTCTACTACGACATCGATTCCGACACCGTGTTCACCCCGGAGATCCTGGAAAAGCTTGAGATCGAGATGCGCAAGATCATCAAGGAGGATCTGCCGGTCGTGCGGTTCGAGATGCCCCGTCCGGCGGCGATCCAATTCGTCCAGAGCATGGACGAGCCCTACAAGATGGAGCTCATCGAGGATTTGCCGGAAGACGCCGTCATCAGCTTCTACAGCCAGGGGACGTTCACCGACCTCTGCGCCGGACCCCACCTTGCCAGCACCGGCAAGCTGAAGGGCAACGGCCTGAAGCTCACCAGCTGCACCGGCGCCTACTGGCGCGGCGACAGCAAACGCAAGATGCTGCAGCGCATCTACGGCACCTGCTTCCCCAAGAAGGAGGGCCTGGATGAATACCTTCGGCGCATCGAGGAAGCCAAGAAGCGGGATCACCGCAAGCTGGGCAAGGAGCTGGGCCTTTTTGCCTTCCGCGACGAAGCGCCCGGCTTCCCCTTCTATCTGCACAACGGCATGACGCTGCGCAATACGCTGATCGAATATTGGCGCCAGGTGCACAAAAAATGGGATTACCTGGAAATCATGACGCCCCAGATCATGCGCCGGACCCTTTGGGAGACCAGCGGCCACTGGGATCACTATAAGGACAATATGTACACCACCCAGATCGACGGCGAGGACTTCGCCATCAAGCCCATGAACTGCCCCGGAAGCATCCTGGTCTATGACCTGGAGCCCCATTCTTACCGTGAGCTGCCCCTGCGCTATTCCGAGCTCGGCACCGTTCACCGCCATGAGCTCTCCGGCGCCCTCCACGGGATGTTCCGCGTCCGCTGCTTCACCCAGGACGACGCCCATATCCTCCTGGCAAAAGAGCAGATCAAGGATGAGGTCATGCGGATCGCCCAGCTCTTTGACGAGGTCTACTCCCTCTTTGGCCTGCCCTACACCATTGAGCTCAGCACCATGCCGGACGATCATATCGGCACCGAGGCCGACTGGGAAGTAGCGACCAACGCGCTGGCCGACGCCATCACCAGCCTCGGCAAAACCTATGTCATCAATCCCGGCGACGGCGCTTTCTACGGCCCGAAGCTGGACTTCCACATTGAAGACTGCCTGGGCCGTACCTGGCAGTGCGGCACCATCCAGCTGGATTACCAGCTTCCCGGGCGCTTCAATCTGGAATTCATCAACTCCAAGGGCGAAAAAGAATGCCCCGTCATGATCCACCGCGTGGTCTTCGGCTCCATCGAGCGTTTTATCGGCGTCATCACGGAGCACTTCGCCGGGGCTTTCCCCCTGTGGCTGAGCCCGGTGCAGGTGAAGGTGCTGCCCATCACGGACCGCACCCATGCCCGCTGTGAGGAACTGGTCAAGCTGCTGGACGAGCGCGGCTTCCGGGTGGAAGGGGATTACCGCAACGAAAAGATCGGCTATAAGATCCGGGAAGCCCAGATGCAGAAGATACCCTATATGCTGGTCATCGGCGACAAGGAGGCGGAGAGCGGCTCCCTCAGCGTCCGCACCCGCACCGGCGAACAGCTGACCATGACCGTGGACGAATTCCTTGCCAAGCTGCAAAAGGAAGTCGACGGCAAAGTCATCTGATTTTTCCTGACATAGTTTTTCGGCTCCTCCGTACAATAAACCGTACGGAGGAGCCGATGTATGAAAAAAGCAAAACTGACGGCGGCCCTGGCCGCTTTGTTTCTCGTCAATATCCTGCTGATCTCCTTCAGCCAGCGGGCGGAGGCGGTGGCCTACAGGCAGGGATCCAGCGGCAGCGTGGTCACGAAAATCCAGCAGACGCTGAAAAGCGCGGGGTATTATACCTACACGGTGGACGGCATCTACGGCAGCCGCACCACGGCGGCGGTAAAGAAATTTCAGCGGGCAAAGGGGCTCGTCGCGGACGGCATCTGCGGCGAAAAGACCCTGGCGGCCCTGGGCATCCGGGTTCCGTCCGCCAGCGCGGACAGGAATACCCGCGCGCTGCTGGCGCGGCTGATTTCCGCGGAGGCCAGGGGAGAACCCTATGTGGGGCAGGTGGCGGTAGGCGCGGTGGTGCTCAACCGGGTCAGGCACCCTTCTTTTCCCAACACCATCCCCGGCGTGATCTATCAGTCCGGAGCCTTCAGCTGCATCACCGACGGCCAGTTCAACCAGCCGGTGGCGGAGAGCGCCTACCGGGCGGCGGACGACGCCCTGAACGGCTGGGACCCTACCGGCGGCGCGATCTACTATTTCAATCCCCATACGGCCACCAGCGCCTGGATCTGGTCCCGGCCCCTGATCCTCACCATCGGAAAGCACAGGTTCTGCGCATGAACTAACCGGCGGCAGCCTTTTGGCTGCCGCCGGTCCGTTCTGACGCATCAGTATTTGCTGAGATAATCCAGAAGCCGGACGCAGTAGCGATAGGTGAAGGCGACCGCCGCCGTTTCCAGCAGGACCGCAAGCCACAGGGGGCAGATGCCGAAAACCGTCAGCAGGAACAGGAAGGCTTTCACGATCAGGGCGACCAGCAGGATGCCCTTGCGGCCCAGCCTGGCGCAGCCCAACTGCTCCATCAGGGCGGCGACGCCGGCACGTCCGGCGCGTTCCATGGTGATCTGGTCGAAGCGGTCCAGAACGCCGGCGGCAGCGGAAAGGTCGTCCTTCTGGCCGGAGAGGTGCTCCGAAGCCGGGCGGACATAGAGGAGCTTTTCTCCAGGAAGCCGCTTTTCGCTTGCTTCCAGCGCATCCTTGAAGCGGAAGAAGCCGGCGCTGTCCAAGGCCTTCTCGCAGTCTTCGGCCTGCTGAGATTCGGAAAAGTCGATGCAGCCCACATAGTGACCGTTGACGCCCATGTGGAGGACCTGGGCGTTTTCGGGGAAGGGGAGAACGGAGAGGCCGGAGCGCTTCATGAATTCGGCACTGCCCGCCAGCACCGTGATATCCTTGACGCGGGCGACGACGCCCAGCCCAGGGAGCACCTTGCGTTCGATATCGGCGCTGCTGGTATTCTTGCTGACGGCCGCCAGCTTCTCCGCAGCGTCCAGCTCCGTGTCGGCGCAGGCGGTGGCGGCCAGGCGCAGCATCAGCTCGGGGCCGACAGCCTCCGGCCTTGCGGGGAACACGGCGGCGGTGCCGACGTCAACGGGCTCCTGCGTTTTGACACAGGCAAGCTTCAGGCCCATGAGACGGGTGATGGTGTCCCTGCGGAACAGAACGCCGGATTCACCGGCACAGAGAACGGCGGCATAGTCGCTGAGGGGAAAGGCGGCAAAGAGCGGGAAGGTGCCGCCCAGGGCGAGGATCACGGCGGCTCTGCTCAGAGCGTCCGCAACGGAAAGCTCGGAGAGAAGGACGGAGAGAATGGCGACCAGGGCCGCCAGCAGGACCATCAGATAGGTCAGATAGTTTTTCAGCAGCTGTTCATGAGGATGCACCAGAATGGTCTTCGTCTGAACGGCGGGCAGGCTCTCCTTCAGGGGATTCAGTTCACGGCGCGTATCCAGCAGACGGAGGACGCCGGCGCGCAGCCTGGGCAGCACCAGACCGGCGAGCAGCCGGATCAGCATCGCCAGAGCGGCATAGACCGCCGTTCCGGTGCAGATGCAGATGATTCCTGAGACGATCAGCAGAATAAGGCCGGAACCCAGATCCTTTTCCCGGATGGCCGCGAGAAGCTCATCCTTGAGGGCAAAGAGAGAGACGAGGAAGCTGAGGACAGAGAGGATGAACCGCATAAGCGCATTCCCGCTCAGGACCCAGGCGACGATCAGAAGCACCAGCGCCAGGGCTGCGCAGAAAAGGACCAGTTGTTCTGTCAGGGGATTCTCCGCCGGATGATTGCTGCGTTTCATAGTTTCTCCTTTCCGTCCGAGGGTCAGGTACCCATCAGAAATACGGAAGTATCGGTGACAAAATCGGCGAGACTGTAGCTGACCAGGATCGCGTCGAAGCCGCCTTCCGAGGCGTAGGCGGAAACGCTCTGCCGGTAGTAGCGCAGGTCCAGCACGTGGATTTCCGAATAGTGTTCAAAAAAGAAAGGGAGCTCGCAGTCGGCATAGGAATCCCGGATCACCAGCAGCTTCCCGCCCGCATGGCCGGTTCGGATCACCAGCCGGGAGGTGTTCCCGCCCAGGAACATACTGTATTTATCCTTGGTTTCCAGCTTTCCGACGTCGTAAATCGGGCTTACGGTCCCTTCCGAAGTGTCGTAGCGCGTCAGCTCCGCATCCCCCGCGGGAACGAAGGTCTGGATGCTGTCCGGCTTCACCCATCGGACGCCGGAGGAGGAATAGACGGTGCCGTAGAAGGAATCGCTGACGGTTTCCGGCCGATAGTCCTCCGGGTTCCCGGGCGTCAGGCCCAGGGCCGCCGCCGTGGCGGCATAACCGTAATAAGCGCCCAGGGTCGTCCAGTGGTGGTCCGTGCGGTAATAGACGCTCTCCGAAGCGTGTTCCCGCAGCGCGGAGAGGATATCCGCCGTTTTCACGTCCACCGCATCATAGATGCTTCGGATGAGCGCCGCCTGGTCGGCGGTGTCGGCGTTGGCGGGCAGCCGGTCAGACCAGATTTCCGCAGCCGAGGGGATCAGCGCCAGGCATACGGGAATGCCGGTGTTTGCCGCCAGGGCGTTCACCGCCCGGACGCCGCCCTCCACCGCCGAAGCCTTCGGCGGCCGGAAGCGGGAAATGAGGGTGTCCTCCCGACAGAAGAATACGCCGTTGTTTTCCGTCTTTCCCATGAGGCGCTCTGTCCGCGATTTCAAATCCAGCCAGCTGTCCCGAAAGGGGAACTGATCGGTGATGTAATCCTCGAAATCCTCGGTAAAGCCGCCGGAAAACAGCGTTTTCAGCGTGAATTTCGGCGCGAAAGCCAGCATGCGGTTTTCATTCTCGCTGCGGCTGTGGTCGGGCAGCGCGAGGTGGAGGAGCAGCCCGGCGCCGAGAAAGAGCGCAAAACACAAGATCACGGGCAGCACGCCCCGGCTCTGTTTCTTCATCGGTCACCTCAAAAGCGGAAATACAGGAAGGGATTATAGGTGCTGTCCACGAGATAAGCGGTGCAGAGGAGGAGGGAAGCCAGCACCAGCACCGGATTCAAAACCCGCGACAGCTTTTGCGGCAGGCACGCGTACAGCCGCTTCGCCAGCGGCGTGGAGGCCAGGATCATGACGGCGATGCCGGGGGCGAAGGAGCGCAGATAGTAGAGGAAGGTGGTGGAGCAGAGCCCCGCTCCGCCGAAGAACATGCTGCGGAGATAGAGGATACAGCTTGAAAGGTCCTCCACGCTGAAGAGCACCCAGCCCACGATCACCAGGATCAGCGCGTAGATATGCCCCACCCAGCCGGGGGCCCTCATCAGCCTGTCATAGAGGAAAACCTTTTCCAGAACCAGCAGGAGCGCGTAATACAGGCCCCACAGGAGGAAATTCCAGCTGGCGCCGTGCCAGATGCCGGTGAGGGTCCAGACGATCAGCAGGTTGAGGATCTGGCGGCCCTTTCCCCGGCGGTTGCCGCCCAGGGGGATGTAAACATAGTCCCGGAACCAGGTGGAAAGGGAGATATGCCAGCGCCGCCAGAATTCCGTGACGCTGCGGGAAATATAGGGATAGTTGAAGTTTTCCACAAAGTCGAAGCCCAGCATCCGCCCGAGACCGATGGCCATGTCGCTGTAGCCGGAAAAGTCGAAGTAGATCTGAAAGGTGAAAGCCAGCGCTCCCAGCCAGGCGTCCGCCGCGGAGAGAGAAGCCGGGTCCATGGCCTTGTAAACGTCCCACAGGGCGCCGATGTTGTTCGCCAGAAGGACCTTTTTCGACAGTCCGATGCAGAAGCGGCCCACGCCGGAGGCGAATTTCGCCTTTGTTTCCCGCCGGGAATCCAGCTGATCGGCGATATCCTTGTAGCGGACGATGGGGCCGGCGATGAGCTGGGGAAAGAGCGCGACATAGGTCCCGTAGCGGATGAAGCTCCGCTGGGAGCGGGCGTCGCCGCGGCATACGTCGATGGGGTAGGACATATTCTGAAAGGTGTAAAAGGAAATGCCGATGGGCAGGGTGACGCCCAGGGGATGGAAAAAGCCGAGACCGGGGAGCCGGCTCAGGTTCAGCGCCAGAAAGTCATAGTATTTGAAGAAGAACAGCAGTCCCAGGTTGATCACGGCGTTCAGGATCAGGATGCGCTTTGCTTTGTCCCTGTGCAGGTCCACCAGATAACCGGCAGCGTAGTTCACGGCGATGGAAAAAACCATCAGCGCCACATAGACGGGTTCGCCCCAGCCGTAGAAGACGAGATTGACGATGAACAGCCACAGATTCCGCCAGCGGGACGGAGCAAGGTAGTAGATCGCCAGGGTGACCGGCAGATAGAAAAAGAGAAACAGCAGGCTGGAAAAGACCATAAGATGTTCTTTTATCCTTTCTCCGGTTTGTATTTTGCCAGGGGATTCGCGTCGGCGGCCTGCCGAAGGTCCGTGTTTTCGATGTGGGTGTAGATTTCCGTGGTGTTCAGGTGCTCATGGCCCAGCAGCTCCTGCAGGGTGCGCACATCCACTCCGTTGCGGAGCATCAGGGTAGCCGCGGTATGCCGCAGCTTGTGGGCGCTGTAGCCGTCCTGTTCCAGCCCCGCTTCCCCCAGGTGCACCTTCACCAGCCGGTGGACCGTGCTGCGGGCGATCCGTTCCCCCCGCTCGGAGACGAAAAGCGCCGCCGTCGTCCCCGTGCCGTATTTCTTCCGCAGGGGGAGATAGGCGTTGATGGCGTCCGCCACCGCCTGATTCATGTAAACGACGCGTTCCCGGTCGCCCTTGCCCACGACCCGCAGTCGGTTCTCGCTGACGTCGCTGAGGTTGAGGCCGACGAGCTCGCTGATGCGCAGGCCGCAGTTGAGAAAAACGGTGAGGATGCAGCGGTCCCGCTCCGGATTGCGCCCGCCCACGCTGTTGAGGAGGGAAATGCTCTCCTCCAGGCTCAGATACTTGGGCAGACTGCGGCGGAGCTTGGGAGAATCAAAGCCGTCCAGGGGATTCTTTTCCAGCTTGCCCGTCTTGATCGTCAGATATTTGTAGAGCGAGCGAAGGGTCGCCAGCTTCCGGGCGCGGGAAGCGGGGGAGAGACCGTATTCCGCCTCCCGGCTCTGGGGATTCTTTATCCGGTCCCGTCCGAGGAAGCTCATGAAATCATAGACCTCGGTCTTGGTGAGCGCGCCGAGAAACGTGAGGTCCACGTCGGAGATGCCGATCTCCTCGAAGGGCGTGGATTTCGGCGCGAGGCCGCGGCGAAGCTTCAGAAAGCGGAGAAAGGTCCGCAGATCGAGATAGTATTCATCGATGGTCTTGCGGGAGTGGCCCCGAACGACCTCGTGATAGCTGAGGAAATCCCGGATGATCTCCGGCGCTTCGTCCCGATAATCCATGCTGCCCTCCCCGGGAATACCCAAACCAGTGGAATAACTTATATTATAACAGGATGCGACGGTATGTCAAACGAAATGTCTCTGCCGGAAAAGGAATGCGTCTTCCGGCTGGAGCTCAGCGGCGGTTTTCTCCTTCTCCTGTCTCTGACGGGGTTTTTCTGCGGCGGAGAAGCGCTGGCAGCCGCCGCGATCGGCGCGGCAGCGCATGAACTGGGGCACCTGGCCCTGATCCTGGGACAGGGGAGCCTTCCGCGCCGGCTGATCCTGGATATCTCCGGCGCATGCCTTTACTGCGCCGGAGGGGAGCCGGGTCCCCGACAGGAGCTGGCGCGCGCCGCGGCGGGACCGGCTGCGGGTTTTCTCCTCTGGCTGTGCCTTCGCTCCGCCGGGAGCGGATTCCTTCGCACAGCCGCGGGCATGAGCCTGACGCTCAGCCTTGTCAACCTTCTGCCTTCCTACGGCCTGGACGGCGAGCGGATGCTGCGCTGCCTCCTGCCGCGTTTCCTGACGGTCGACCGGCAGGAGAAGCTCTCCTGCCTGCTCGGCCTGCTCTCGGCCCTTGCCGCACTCACCCTGGGGATCCTTTGCAGTCCGCAGCTGTTCCTCTGCGGGATCTGGCTGCTTCTGCGTCAGCTGAGAATCCTTCTGCGCGATTGATTTTCCCCGGGAAATCGTGTATAGTGACGGTACCATACCGAAGGAAGGAAAATGCGGATGCATCCGTCATTGGAAGCGATCCTGCCGAAGGTGCAGAAGCCGGCGCGCTATACCGGCGGCGAATTCGGCGAGATCATCAAAAGCAAGGAAGAAACAGAGGTGCGCTTTGCCCTCTGTTTTCCGGATACCTATGAGATCGGCATGTCCAACCTGGGCCTGCGCATCCTCTACGGCGTGCTCAACAAGCTGCCGGGCGTCTGGTGCGAGCGGGTATTCGAGCCCTGGCGCGACATGGCGGAGGCCATGCGCGCGGCGAAGGTGCCGCTGTATGCCCTGGAAAGCGGCGACCCCATCCGGGATTTCGACCTGATCGGCTTTTCCGTGGGCTATGAGATGTCCTTTACCGGCATCCTGGACATGCTTTCTCTGGCGGGCATCCCCCTGCGCAGCGAGGACAGGAAGGACCTGCAGCCCATCGTTTTTGCCGGCGGCGCCTGCATGTTCAATCCGGAGCCCATCGCCGATTTCATCGACCTTGCGGCCATCGGGGAGGGCGAGGAGCTGGACGCGGAGCTGACGGAGCTGTACCGCAGGGCCAAGCGGGAAGGATGGACGAAGGGGGAGTTTCTCAGCGCCGCCGCGCAGATCGAGGGCGTCTATGTTCCGTCCCTTTACGATGTGACCTATCAGCCGGACGGACGGATCGCTTCCGTCACGCCGAAGGAGGGCGCGCCGGCATATGTGCGCAAGCGCATCCTGCAGGACCTGGACAGGGCGGATTTCCCTGTCCGCACCATCATCCCTTCCACGGAGATCGTTCATGACCGGACCATGCTGGAGCTTTTCCGGGGCTGCATCCGGGGCTGCCGCTTCTGCCAGGCGGGATATATTTACCGGCCCGTTCGGGCCAAGCGGGCGGAGACCCTGATCCGCCAGGGGATCGAAAGCCTCCGCTGTTCCGGCTATGAGGAAATCAGCCTCACCAGCCTCAGCACCAGCGATTATAAGGAGCTTGGCGCGCTGTGCGACGGCCTGCTGGATTGGTGCGAGCCCAGGAGCGTCAGCCTGTCCCTGCCGTCTCTGCGAGCAGACAATTTCTCCCTCGAGCTGATGCAGCGGGTGCAGAAGGTGCGCCGCAGCGGCCTGACCTTCGCGCCCGAAGCGGGCACCCAGCGCCTGCGGGACGTCATCAACAAAAACGTGACGGAGGAGGACCTGCTGAATGCCTGCCGCACCGCCTTTTCCGGCGGCTGGAGCAGCGTGAAGCTCTATTTCATGCTGGGCCTGCCCACAGAGACGGACGAGGATGTGCTGGGCATCGCGGACCTGGCCTATAAGGTCTGGCAGGTCTGGCGGGAAGCCACGCCCAACCGCAGCCGGGGCGTGCGCATCACCGTTTCCACCTCCTGCTTTATCCCCAAGCCCATGACCCCCTTCCAGTGGTTTCCCCAGGACAGCCGTGAGGAGCTCATCCGCAAACAGAAGCTGCTGAAGGATTCCATGCGCTCCAAGGCCATCAGCTATTCCTGGCATGAGCCGGACGTGAGCTATATCGAAGCGGCCCTTGCGGTGGGGGACCGCCGCCTGGGAAAGGTACTGGAGCGCCTGTTCGCTTCTTCCGGCGGTCTTCAGGCCTGGGAGGAGTATTTTGATTATGCCGCCTGGCTTCAGGCGTTTCGGGAAGCCGGGCTGGATCCGGATTTCTATGTGCGCCGCCTTCGGGGCGAGGAGGAGCTTTTGCCCTGGGATGTGATCGACGACGGCGTCCAAAAAACCCACCTCCTGCGGGAAAAGCACCTCTCCGAACGCGGCGTCGTCAGCCCCGACTGCCGGAAACAGTGCCTGGGCTGCGGCGCGAACCGCCTGCTGGAAGGGGGCAAGTGCGATGCCTGAAGTGCGATTTCGCTTTGAAAAGCGTCTGAGGGCCGCCTATCTCAGTCATCTGGATGTGATGCGCACCTTCCAGCGGGCGTTCATCCGGGCCGGTATCCGCATCCGCCACTCCGAGGGCTTCAATCCTCACCCGAAAATGTCCATCGCCCTGCCGCTGCAGCTGGGCTGCGAAAGTGTCTGCGAAGTGCTGGACGCCTCCGTGCTGGACGGACCCGAGGATATGGCCGGAGCCCTCAATGCCGCGCTGCCGGAAGGCATCCGCGTGCTTGCCGCAGGGCAGCCCCTCCGCCCGGTGCGGGAGATCGCCTGGACTGAGTGGTCCCTGCGCTTTCCCGATGATGAAACGGCGTCGGAAGCGGAAACCGTGTTCCGGCTTCCCTCCCTGCCGGTGGAGAAGAAGACGAAGCGGGGGCTCGGCACCCTGGACATTGCGCCGCACATCGAGCTCCTAGCGCGCGAGGGAACGGAGCTCCGGATGCTGCTCAGGGCGGATTCCCCCACGGTCAATGCCGGGGACCTGCGCAAGGCCCTCGGAGGAAAGCTGGAAAAGGAGCTTCCCGTGCGCTGCCTGCGGCTGCGGCTGCTGACGGAAAACCGGGAAACTTTTCAATAAAAACCCTTGCATTTTGCGGGAAGCTGTGGTAATATCCCTAAGTCTGTATGAACAGACGGAATGGGGCAGTCCTATGCCGTGAGGAGCGGTACGAATGCCTTTTTGCGGAAAGGAGGAAATCATCATGGATTTGGTAAAAGTGCTTTCCGAGCAGTATATGAAGGCTGAAGTGCCTCAGGTTCACGTGGGCGATACCGTGCGCGTGTCCGTCAAGGTCAAGGAAGGCAATCGCGAGCGTATTCAGGTGTTTGAAGGCATCGTCATCGCGAAGAGACATGGCGGCGTCAATGAGACGATCACTGTCCGCCGCATCGCCTACAATGTGGGCTATGAAAAAGTGTTCCCGATCCATTCCCCCAACGTCGTCTCCATCGACACGATTCGGCGCGGTAAGGTTCGCCGTGCGAAGCTGTACTATCTGCGGGACAGAGTCGGCAAGCAGGCGAAGGTCAAGGAAAAACTTTAAGCAGGCAATCGGGGGTGCTGACAGCGCCCCCTTTTGTTTTTCGGGAGGGATACCCTATGGAAGAAAGCGCTCAGGCGCCGGAGAAAAAAGCGAAGGACCCGAAGGGCAATGCCTATGACTGGATCGAAAGCCTGGTCACGGCCATCGTTGCCTGCATCCTGATCTTTCTCTTCCTGTTCCGTGTGGTGAACGTGCAGGGGAGCAGCATGGTGCCGACGCTGCATGAGTCGGACAAGATCGTCATCTCCCGGCTGGCGGGGAACTTCAAGTATGGGGACGTCGTGGTGCTGACGAAGACCGCTTTCAGCGATGAGAGCATCGTAAAACGGGTGATCGCCACCGAAGGGCAGACCGTGGATATCGATTTCAGCGACGGCACCGTCACGGTGGACGGAAGGGTCCTGCAGGAACCCTATATCGCGGAAAAGACCAAGCGGGAAATGGATTTCAAAGGGCCGGTGACGGTGCCGGAGGGCTGCATCTTCTGCCTGGGAGACAACCGCAATCAGAGCACCGACAGCCGCCGCAGCACCATAGGCATGATCGACAGGCGCTGCGTCCTGGGCCGCGTGATCCTCCGTCTGTGGCCCCTGGATAAAATCGGAGCGGTGAAGTGATGCGTCCGGAGGCCATGAACGTCAACTGGTTTCCGGGGCACATGACGAAAGCCCTGCGGAACATGGAAAACGATCTGAAGCTGGTGGACTGCGTCTGCGAGATCACCGACGCCCGCATTCCCCGCTCCAGCCGCAATCCGGCGCTGGATGAACTCCTGGGCCGGAAACCCAGGCTCGTGCTGCTGAACCGGGCGGATCAGGCGGACAGCGCCATGACGAAGCTCTGGACGGAGTATTACCGCGCCCGCGGCATCCTCGCCCTGGAAACCGACAGCCGCAGCGGCAGGGGCGTGGATCGTTTTCCCCAGGCGGTCCGCAGTCTGCTGGAGGAAAAGCTTCGCAGCCTGGAGGCCAAGGGGCAGGGGAACCGTCCTCTGCGGGCCATGGTGGTGGGCATCCCCAACGTGGGGAAGTCCACCTTTATCAACAAGGCCGCGGGGCGGAAAGCCGCCGCCGCGTCGGACCGGCCCGGCGTCACCCGGGGGAAGCAGTGGGTCACCGTATCCAAAGGGCTGGAGCTGCTGGATACCCCCGGCGTCCTCTGGCCGAAATTCGACGATCCCGTGATCGGAGAACATCTGGCCTTCACCGGTGCGGTGAAGGATCAGATCCTGGATACGGAGGAGCTGGCCTCCCATCTGCTGACGTTGCTGGCGCAGATCGCGCCTCAGGCTCTGGCGGAACGCTATAAGCTGACGGAGACGGAGGGCCTCCAGGGCTGGGAGCTGCTGGAAGCCGCCGCGAAGAAGCGTGGATATCTCGTTTCCCGCGGCGAAGCGGACACGCTGCGCATGTCCAACATCCTGCTGGATGAATTCCGGGCCGGAAAGCTGGGACGGCTGACCCTGGAGGCGCCGGAATGCTGAAGCCGGAAACGGAGCTGGGGATCGTCTGCGGCATCGACGAAGCGGGCCGCGGCCCTCTGGCGGGGCCCGTGTGCGCCGCCGCCGTCATCCTGCCGCCGGACTGGGAGCCGGCGGGGCTGAACGATTCCAAAAAGCTGACGCCCGCACAGCGGGATGCGCTGTATGATGAAATCACCGCGAAGGCGGCGGGCTGGTCCGTGGCTTTCGCCTCCGAGGCTGAGATCGACGAGGTGAACATTCTCCGGGCCACCTTCCTCGCCATGCGCCGGGCCCTTGCCGGGCTGGAAACCAAGCCGGACTTCGCCCTGGTGGACGGAAACCGGGACCCAGGCCTTGGCATCCCCACCCGCTGCGAGGTGAAAGGGGACGCTCGCTATGCCTGCATCGCCGCCGCCTCCGTGCTGGCGAAGGTGAGCCGGGACCGGCTCATGGAGGAGATGGACAGGATTTATCCGCAATACGGCTTTCTCCGTCACAAGGGTTATCCGACGAAAGCCCATTATGAAGCGCTGGCGCAGTTCGGGCCCTGTCCCATCCACCGACGCAGCTTTTTGAAAAAGGCGCATCCATGAGCAGGGAAAAGCTGATGGGCGCTTTCGGGGAAGCCGCCGCGGCGGAATACCTGCGCAAAAAACGCTATGAGATACTGGCGATGAATTACCGCTGCCGGCTGGGAGAGCTGGATATCGTGGCAAAGCATAGAGAGACGTTTGTTTTCGCGGAGGTCAAGCTTCGCAGGGAGGGAGGCTACGCCGGCGCGGCGGAAGCCGTGACCCCCGTCAAGCAGCGGCGGCTGCGCTTCGCCGCGGAAGCCTGGCTGGCGGAAAACGAGCTGGAGGATGCGCCCTGCCGTTTCGACGTGATCGAGGTCTATCTGGAGAAAACCGGCGGCAGGGTCAAGCGGATCCAACATCTGGAGGAGGCATTCTGACCGTGAAACTCTTTGACGGACACTGCGATACGCTTCTCGGCCTCATGGGAAACCCGAAATCCGGTCCGCTGCCGGTGGGCAGCCTGTATGAAAACGAGCTGCAGGTGGACCTGAAGCGCGGCCTGGAAATGGAAGCCTACGCCCAGACCTTCGCCCTGTTCGGTTTTCGGGAGATGGGCTGGAACGATATCTTCGATACGCTGTACAGCCGCTTTCAGGCCGAGGCGGAGGCCTGCGCGGACCATCTGCGTTTCTGCCGCAGCCGCACGGACGCTCTGAATGCCGCCAAAGAGGGAAAGGCGGCAGCTTTTCTCAGCATCGAAGGGGCGGAAGTGATCGACTGCAGGCCGGAAAAGCTGGAGGCAGCAGCGGAAAAGGGCGTCCGGGGCTTCGGCGTCTGCTGGAACCGGGCAAACAAAATCACCGGTACCAGCGCCCAGGAACCGGACCGGGGACTCAGCGAAAAGGGAAAAACGCTGGTGAAGCTGGCCCTGGAGCTGGGCCTTACGGTGGATGTGTCCCACCTCAGCGACCCCGGCTTCTGGGACGTGGAAAAGCTGGCCAAGGGGCCCTTCATCGCCAGCCATTCCAATGCCCGCGCCGTTCACGACCATCCCCGCAACCTGACGGACGACATGTTCCGCGCCATCCGGGACCACGGAGGGACCGCCGGACTGAATCTTTACAGCCTGTTTTTGGGAGAAGGGGAAGTGACCGTGGAAACCGTGCTCCGGCATATCGACCGCTTCCTGGACCTGGGCGGAGAAAAGACCCTGGCCGTCGGCGGCGATCTGGACGGCTGCGACCGTCTGCCCCAAGGCATCCGCGGCGTACAGGACGTGCATCTGATCCGGGATGCGCTGGCGGAGCGGGGATATGAGGAAACCCTGCTGGACGATATCTTTTACAACAATCTGCTCCGGGTCCTGCCTGTGCAGGACTGAGGGGGAAGGAGACAGCGTCATGAATTATGTAAGCACAAGAGATTCCTCCCTGAAAATCACCGCCGCCGAGGCGATCGCCCGGGGCCTCAGCCCCGACGGCGGACTGTTCGTGCCGGAAGCCCTGCCCCGGGTTTCCGTGGAAACCCTCCGCAGTCTGGGCCGCATGAGCTACGCCCGGCGGGCGGCGGCCATCATGGGGCTGTTCCTGGAGGACTATTCGGCGGAGGAATTGAAAGAATACACCGAGGCCGCCTATTCGGAAGAACGCTTCGGCGCCGCGCCCGCGCCGCTTCATAAGGCGGACGAAACCACCGCTTATCTGGAGCTGTGGCACGGGCCCACCTGCGCGTTCAAGGACATGGCCCTGCAGGTCATGCCCCACCTGCTCCGTGCCGCCCTGGTGAAGACCGGGGAAACGAAGCAGGTCTGCATCCTGGTCGCCACCTCCGGCGACACCGGCAAGGCTGCGCTGGAAGGGTTCCGGGACGTGGAGGGAACGAAGATTTTTGTGTTCTATCCCTCCGACGGCGTCTCCGACGTGCAGAAGCTGCAAATGCGCACCCAGCAGGGAAAGAATGTGGGCGTCTGCGCCGTCCGGGGCAATTTCGACGACGCGCAGAGCGGCGTCAAGGCGATCTTCGGGGATAAAGACATGCTCCGGAAGCTGGCGGAGGCCGGCTACTTCTTCTCCTCGGCGAACTCCATCAACTGGGGGCGGCTGCTGCCCCAGGTGGTCTATTATTTCTCCGCCTACTGCGACGCGGTGGAGCAGGGGATGGTGCCCTTCGGGGAGAAGATCAACTTCTGCGTCCCCACCGGAAACTTCGGAGATATCCTGGCTGGCTGGATCGCCAAAAAGTGCGGCCTGCCGGTGGATAAGCTGATCTGCGCCTCCAACACCAACAAGGTGCTGACGGATTTCTTCCGCACCGGCGCTTATGACCGGATGCGTCCTTTCCACACCACCATGTCCCCCTCCATGGATATCCTGATCTCCAGCAATCTGGAACGCCTGCTTTACATGGCGACGGAGGACGACCGGCAGGTGAAGGCCTGGATGGAAGCCCTCGGCGAAAAGGGAAGCTACAGCGTTCCCGAAAGTCTGCTGCGGACCCTGCAGACGGATTTCGCCTGCGGCTGGTGCAGCGAAGAAAACACCCGGCGGGAGATCGGCGCACGCTACGCGGAGGGCTATCTCATCGACACGCACACCGCGGTGGCCTCCCGCGTGCTGGCGGATTACCGCGCCGAAACCGGGGATCGGAAGTGCGCCGTCGTGCTTTCCACCGCAAGCCCCTATAAATTCTGCGACCATGTGCTTTCCGCCATCGGCTCCGAAGCGAAGGGGAGCGGCACGCAGCTGATCGACACGCTCTCGCAGCTAACAGGGACCCCTGTCCCCAGGCCTCTGGCGGGGCTGGACAAGCGGGAGGTACGCTTCGATCAGGTGGTGGAGAAGACCGAAATGCCCAACGCGGTCCTGGGGATGCTGGGGATCGGCTGATGGCCCTCTATGTGCTGGGAGACCTGCATCTGTCCCTGAGCTCGGACAAGCCCATGGACGTTTTCGGCGCGAAATGGGCGGAGCACGACCGCCGGCTGCGGGAGAGCTTCCGGGCCCTGACGGACGAGGATACGACGGTGCTATGCGGCGACCTGAGCTGGGGCATGAGCCTTGCGGAGGCGGCGGAGGACCTGCGCTTCATCGATGGCCTGCCGGGAAGGAAGATCGTCCTGAAGGGCAATCACGACTACTGGTGGACCACCGCCGCCAAGATGCAGGCATTCTTCCGGGAGCAGGGATTCGGGAGCATCGAGATCCTCCACAACAACTGCTGTCTTTACGGCGACGCAGCCCTCTGCGGTACGCGGGGCTGGTTCTTTGAGGAGGAAAAGGGCGACGGGCATGACCGGAAGATCATGAACCGGGAGGTCATGCGCCTGGAAGCGTCCCTGAAGGCGGCGGGAGAGCGGGAGAAGCTCTGCTTTCTCCACTATCCGCCCCGTTACGGCGCATCCTATGTCTGCAGGGAGATCACGGACCTGCTGAGCGCCTACGGCGTCCGGGAGTGTTATTACGGGCACCTCCACGGCCCCGGCCAGAAGGGCGCGGTCCAGGGCTGGGTGGAGAATGTGCATTATCAGCTCGTGAGCGCCGATTATCTCGGATTCGCGCCGAGAAAAATCAGAGATTGAAGCGAAAGCCCGAATTGTGTTTTCCGCTGAAAAAAAGTGTGGCAAAAATCGACGGGCTGTGATATAGTGTTTTGCAATGCTTGAAAATACCGCTGAGTAGCGTTAATCTGCATGGGAGGAATCAGCCGACATGGAAGTCAAGAGCATCGAAAAGAAAGAGAAGAACAGCGCAGACATCACCGTCACCGTCACCCCCGAGGAATTTGAGGCCGCCCTGGTCAAGGTATTCAACAAGAATAAGAAAAATATCCAGATCCCCGGCTTCCGGAAGGGCAAAGCCCCCCGCAAGATCGTGGAGGCCATGTACGGGGAATCTGTCTTTTATGAAGACGCCATCAACGAAGTAGCTCCCGACGCCTATTTCTTCTCCGTGAAAGAGAAGGAGCTGAAGCCGGTTGCCAATCCCTCCATCGAGGAAGCCAATGTGGAGGACGACAAGTCCCTGACCCTCCGCTTCAACGCCATCCTCTATCCCGAGGTAGAGCTGGGCCAGTACAAGGGCCTGGAGGCCGTGCGCAAGGCTGTCAAGGTCGATCCCGCCGAGATCGACATGGAAGTGGACCAGCTGCGGGAGCGCAACGCCACCGTGCAGACCGCCGAGCGGCCCGCCAAATTCGGCGATACCGTGGTGCTGGACTACGAGGGCTTCATCGACGGCGTGCCCTTTGAGGGCGGCAAGGACGAGAAGCACAGCCTGGAGATCGGCTCCAATTCCTTCATCCCCGGCTTCGAGGTGCAGCTGATCGGCGTTTCCGCCGGCGAGGACGCGGAAGTGAACGTCACCTTCCCCGAGGATTACCACGCCGAGGAGCTGAAGGGCAAGCCCGCCGTTTTCAAGTGCCACGTGCACGAAGTCAAAGAGAAGCTCCTGCCGGAGGCGGACGATGAATTCGCCAAGGATGTCAGCGAATTCGACACGCTGGCGGACTTCCGCAAGAATATCGAGGACAAGCTGCACAAGCAGAAGGAAGACAAGACCCGCGACGATTTCCTGGATCTGCTGCTGGCCCAGGTGGTGGACGGCATGAAGGTGGACCTGAACGACGCCATGGTGGAGCAGCGGACCCAGCAGATGGTGGAGGATATCGCACAGCGCATCCAGCAGCAGGGCATCGGCCTGGAGACCTATCTCGGCTGGATGGGCACCAATCTTGCCGATTTCACCAAATCCCAGCGGGCCAATGCGGAGAAGACCATCCGTCAGGAGCTGGCGCTCAACAAGATCGCCGAGCTGGAGAACATCACCGTCACCGACGAGGACAGGGACGGGGAGCTGCAGAAGCTGGCCGACCAGTACGGCATGGAGCTGGACACCATCAAGACCTTCATGGACACCGAGCGGATGGACGAGAGCATCCTTTACAAGAAGGCTGCCGACCTGATCATCGAAAACGCCGTCGCCCTGCCGGAGCCCGAGCCGGAGAAGGTGGAGCCCGCCGAAGCCGAGAAGGCAGCCGAAGAAGAAAAGGCGGAGGACAAGGCAGAGTAATTCGCCGCGGCAGGAATAGAATCCTCTGCCGATGGCTATGATTGTGACACCGGGAAGAAGGAGGAAGGAAATTGAGTACGCTGATTCCCTATGTGGTGGAGCAGACCTCCCGCGGAGAGCGCTCCTATGATATTTATTCCAGGCTGCTGAACGACCGCATCGTGTTTCTCAACGGAGAAGTCGACGAAGCGTCTTCCAGCGTGATCGTGGCCGAGCTTCTCTATCTGGAAGCGCAGGACCCGGACAAGGATATCCAGTTTTATATCAACAGCCCCGGCGGCAGCGTGACGGACGGCCTGGCCATTTACGATACCATGCAGTATATCAAGGCGGATGTATCCACCATCTGCGTGGGCATGGCCGCCAGCATGGGCGCGTTCCTGCTTTCCGCCGGCGCCAAGGGCAAGCGCATCTGCCTCCCCAATGCGGAGGTCATGATCCATCAGGTGCTGGGGGAGACCAGGGGGCAGGAGACCGATATCCAGATCGAAGCCCGGCATATGGCAAAGATCAAGAAGACCCTGACGGAGATCATCGCCCGCAACTGCGGCAAGACCTATGAGCAGGTCTATGCCGACTGCGAACGCAACAACTGGATGAGCGCCGAGGAAGCGAAGGAATACGGCCTGATCGACAATGTGATTTATAAGCGATAACGGAGCATAAGCATGGAAGATAGAAGGACCCCGCGCTGCTCCTTCTGCGGCAAGACCCAGGACGAGGTGGAGCGGCTGATCGCCGGAAGGAACGCCTATATCTGCAATGAGTGCGTGGAGCTCTGCCTCAAGGTGATGGGCGATGATTTCGCCCCCCAGCAGAAGCAGCTCAAGCAGAAAGCACGGCAGATGGAGGAAGAAGGGCTGCCAAAGCCCCAGGAGATCAAGGAATTCCTGGACCAGTATATCATCGGCCAGGAGCAGGCGAAGATCACCATTTCCGTCGCGGTCTACAATCACTATAAGCGCATCCTCTACGGCAAAGAGGAAGATGTGGAGCTGCAGAAGAGCAATATCCTGCTGATCGGCCCCACCGGCTGCGGCAAGACCATGTTCGCGCAGAGCCTTTCCAAGCTGCTGGAGGTGCCCTTTGCCATCGCCGACGCCACGACGCTGACGGAAGCCGGCTATGTGGGGGACGACGTGGAGAATATCCTGCTTCGTCTCCTGCAGGCGGCAGACTACGACGTGGAGCTGGCCCAGCGCGGCATCATTTACATCGACGAGCTGGATAAGATCTCCCGCAAGAGCGAAAATGTTTCCATCACGCGGGATGTCAGCGGCGAGGGCGTGCAGCAGGCGCTGCTGAAGATCCTGGAAGGCACGGTTGCCAACGTGCCGCCCCAGGGCGGGCGGAAGCACCCCCACCAGGAGTTCATCCAGATCGACACCTCCAATATCCTCTTTATCTGCGGCGGCGCCTTCGCCGGGATCGAGAAGATCATCGAGGACCGCCGCAACAAGACCACCATCGGCTTCGGCGGAGAGGTGCAGAGCCGCAAGCAGAAGGATATCGGGGAGATTCTGGAAAGCGTCCAGCCCCATGATATCCTGAAATACGGCCTCATTCCGGAGCTTGTGGGCCGCCTCCCGGTGATCACCCCCCTGCGCAGTCTCACAAGGGAGGATATGATCCGCATCCTGACGGAGCCGAAGAACAGCCTGACGAAGCAGTATGAAGCACTGTTGGGTATGGACCATGTGGAGCTGAGCTTCACGAAGGAAGCGCTGGAGGCGATCGCCGATAAGACCATGGCCATGGATCTGGGCGCCCGCGGGCTCCGCAGCATTATGGAAAACCTGATGCGGGATCTGATGTTCCGCATCCCCTCCGACCCCGGCATCACCGGGGTGGAGATCACCGCAGCCTGCGTCCGGGGAGAAGCCCAGCCCAGGCTGTTCCGCGAAGCCAAAGAGATCGCCGGCTGACAACAGGATAATTCGGGGGCGGTTTCCGAGCCGTCCCCGTGCGTTTTTCCTTGGAGGTATCCTATGTTTGAAAATATCGAGAAGCTGCCCATGATCCCCCTTCGGGGTCTGTCCGTCTTTCCCTCCATGATCCTGAATTTCGATATCGAACGGCCCATTTCCATTGCCGCGCTGGATCGCGCCATGGAATCTGACCGCCGTATCTTCCTGCTGGCCCAGCGGGATGCGGATGTGGAGGAGCCCTCCGCGGAGGACCTGTATGCCATCGGCTGCATCGCCTCCATCCGCCAGATCCTTCGGATGCCCAACGGGGGCGTCCGGGTCCTCGTAGAGGGGAAGACCCGCGCCCGCATGAACCGGATCACGCTGTTCCGCCCCTGGATGGAGGCGGAAGTGGAAGCCATCGCCGAGGAGCCGGACCTGGAGCATCACCGCCTGAAGGAAGCGCTGATGCGCCGGACCCGCGGCCTGATCGGGCATATGAGCATGCTCCTGCAGGGCAACGGACCCGTGAGCGGAAACATCGACGATTACCGGGAACCCGGCGCTCTGGCGGATTTCCTTGCCCAGAACATGCACATTCCCCATGAAAAAAAGCAGCTGATCCTGGAAACCCTGCAGCCCCTGCGCCGCCTGGAAAAGATGAACGATATCATCGAGTATGAGATCGACGTGCTGGAGGTGGAAGCCCAGCTCCAGCGCCGCACCCAGGGCCGCATGATGGCCGCCCATCGGGAGAGCATCCTGCGGGAGCAGATGCGGACCATCCAGCAGGAGCTGGGTATGGACGAGGAGCAGGAAGCCGAATCGGAATACGACGAATATAAGAAGAAGATCGAATCGCTGAGCGCCTCCGACGAAATCAAGGAAAAGCTCATGAAGGAGCTGAACCGCCTCAGCCATCAGGGCATGGGCTCCTCCGAGGGGGCCGTGCTGCGCACCTATCTGGACAAGGTGCTGGAGCTTCCCTGGGGCGTTTTCACCGAAGATGTGCTCAGCGTGGAAAACACGCGGAAGATCCTGGACGAGGATCACTACGGGCTGCAGAAGGTGAAGGAGCGCATCCTGGAATTCGTGGCCGTGCGCCAGCTCGCGCCGGATATGAAGGGCGCCATCATCTGCCTGGTGGGTCCGCCGGGCACCGGCAAGACCTCCATCGGCATGAGCATCGCCCGCGCCATGAACCGGAAGCTGAGCCGCATCAGCCTGGGCGGCGTCCACGATGAGGCGGAAATCAGAGGTCACCGGAAGACCTATGTGGGCGCGATGCCGGGCCGGATCATGAACGCCATGGCCCAGGCCGGCTCCTCCAACCCCGTGCTGCTGCTGGATGAGGTGGATAAGCTGGGAACGGACTATCGGGGAGACCCCTCCTCGGCTCTGCTGGAGGCCCTGGATTCCGAACAGAACCACGCGTTCCGGGATCATTATCTGGAGGTTCCCTTCGACCTGCGGAATGTGGTGTTCATCACCACCGCCAACACCACCGACACCATCCCGCGGCCTTTGCTGGACCGGATGGAGGTCATCGAGCTCAGCAGCTATACCGACGAAGAGAAGCTACATATCGCAAAGGACCACCTGCTGCCCAAGCAGCGGCAGAAGCACGGCCTCAAGGCAAAGCAGCTGCGCCTGTCCGACGCGGTGCTCCGCGCCGTGATCACCGGCTGGACGCGGGAATCCGGCGTCCGTACCCTGGAGCGGGAGCTGGGGGCGATTTGCCGCAAGGCGGCCATGAAGCTGGTGGAAGGGGAAAAGGACAGCGTTTCCGTCACCCTGCGGGAGCTGGAAAGCTATCTGGGCGTTCGGAAATACAAACCGGAGGATAAGCAGAGGGAGGATACCGTCGGACTGGCGCACGGCCTGGCCTGGACCAGCGTGGGCGGCGTCACCCTGGATGTGGAAGTCGCCGTCATCGACGGTAACGGACAGATGCGCCTCACCGGCAATCTGGGCGAGGTGATGAAGGAATCCGCCGCGGCAGGCCTGGGTTATATCCGCAGCCGCGCGGCGATCCTGGGCATCGACCCCGCTTTCCACAAGACAAAGGATATCCTCGTCCATTTCCCGGAGGGCGGCGTTCCCAAGGATGGCCCCAGCGCCGGCATCACCATGACCCTGGCCATGATTTCGGCGCTGACCGGCGCGAGAGTGCGGGGCAATATCGCCATGACCGGGGAAATCACCCTGCGGGGAAGGATCCTTGCCATCGGCGGCCTGAAGGAGAAGACCATGGCTGCCCTGCGCTCCGGTGCGGATACGGTGATCATCCCCAAGGAAAATGAGCCGGACCTGGCGGAGATCGATCCGGACGTGCGCAGCCGGCTGAAATTCGTCACCGCTGCCCACATCGACGATGTGCTGCACGTTGCCCTGGATTTCACCGGCGTCAAGCCCTGGAAGCCGGAGAAGCAGCCGGATAAGCCGCTTCTTCCGCCGACCGTGCCGGAACCGGAACGGCTGCCGGAGCGGACCCTCGCCAATTGAACCGGATTCCCCAACGCGGAATAGAATGGAACGGCAAGACCGTGCGGAGACGCACGCGGACGCAGAGGCGGCCGCGTTCGGCCGCCGGTCTTCCTTCATTCTGAGCTTTAGGGGGAATCTCCGTTGAGAGTTGCCTATATGGGTTTCCACACATTGACGGACGCGCAGCGCGCCGCAGAATTCCTTTCCCTCAGAAGCATCCGCTCGCGCATCGTGCGGATGCCGTCCGGTCCCGGGATCAGCTGTTCTTATGGCTTGAAGCTGCGGGACCGCGATGCGGAGAGGGCTGCGGAGACGCTGGCGGAAGTCGGGATACGGCCGGGAAAGACCGTCTATCGCCGGGAAGGCGGCGCGGGAGACCGTGATCTATTTTGACAATGCGGCGACGACTCTGTTCAAGCCGCCGAGCGTTGCGAAAGCGATGGCCGCCGCCGTTGATACCCTCGGAAGTCCGGGCCGCGGCGGCCATGACGCGGCTATGCGGGCCGCGGAGGAAGCCTATGCCTGCCGGAGCCTGGCGGCCGAAATGTTCGGCGCGCCGGATCCGTCCTGCGTGGTCTTCTGCATGAACGCTACCCATGCCCTCAATCTCGCCATCAAAAGCGTCGCCGGTCCGGGAGACCGGGTAGTGATATCCGGCTATGAGCATAACGCGGTGCTGCGGCCGCTGACCGCCCTTCGCGCGAAGCTCGCCGTCGCCGCCGCGCCGCTGTTTCGGCCGGAGGAAGCCGTTGCAGCCTTTCGCAGGGAACTGCGGGAGGACACGAAGCTCGCGGTGGTGAACCATGTTTCCAATGTCTTCGGTTATGTCCAGCCGCTGGAGGAAATCGCGCGGCTTTGCCGGGAGCGGGGCATCCCCCTTATCGTGGACGCTTCTCAGTCCGCCGGGGTGCTGCCCCTGGACCTGAAGACCCTCGGCGCGGCGTTTCTCGCGATGCCGGGACACAAGGGCCTCTACGGACCGCAGGGTACCGGTCTTCTGATCTGCGGCGCGCCGGCCAGGCCGCTCCTGGAGGGCGGCAGCGGCAGCGATTCCAGAAACCGGCGCATGCCCGATCAGCTGCCGGACCGCCTGGAGGCCGGGACCCTCAACATGCCCGGCATCGCCGGGCTGCATCGGGGTCTGCAATTCGTGCGCCGGTCAAAGGCGGCCGGTCTGCTCAGGCACGAGCGGCTGCTTCTCCGGCAAGCGGAAGACCTGCTGCGTCAGCTGCCCGGCGTGGAGCTCTACGCGGCGGAGGACGCCGGCCTCCAGACCGGCGTTCTGTCCTTTCGCGTGACCGGGGAGGATCCGGAGGTGACGGCGGCAAAGCTTGCAGACCGGGGCATTGCCGTTCGCGCCGGTCTTCACTGTGCGCCCCTGGCGCACGATACCGCCGGCAGCGGCGGAACCGTCCGCATCAGCTTTTCCGCGTTCAATCACAGCGGAGAGGTTCGGAAATTCGCCATGGTCCTGAAAGAAAACTTGCTATGATTTGAACAATTCGGCTTGTAATGACCGCTCAGATAAGATATAATATAGGGTATCATAATAGACATACTATGGCATTTCGGATGGAGGAGCAGCATGATCCTCAACAGCTTTCTTGATATTGTCAGGACGATTCGGCTCAATGACATCATCGACATGGTCATCATGGCGTTTGTCTTCTACAAAGTCCTGTACTTTTTGGCCCGGACAGGCTCCGGGCGCGTCCTGCGCGGCATCCTGCTGTTGGTGGTGCTGCTGCTTCTGGCCCGCGCGCTGAACCTGTATGTGATCAACTATGTTTTCGGAAAGACCTTTGAGCTGGGCATTCTGGCCCTGCTGGTCATTTTCCAGCCGGAGATCCGGTCACTCCTGGAAAAGGTCGGCGGCATCACGAAATACATCCCCGGCCGCAGCAGCCCGAAGGACGTGGAGATCGCCATTTCCCAGGTCGTCCTGGCCTGCCGCGACCTGGCCGCCACCAAGACCGGCGCTCTGATCGTATTCGAGCGGGACAATATGCTGGATGAACCGATCAAAACGGGAACGCTGATCCATGCAGACGTGAAGGCGGAGCTGCTGAAAAACATCTTTTATCCCAATACCCCGCTGCACGACGGCGCGGTGATCATCCGCGGCGGGCGGATCGAGGCGGCAAGCTGCATGCTCCCCCTCACCAGCCAGACCCACCTGAGCCGCGAGCTGGGGATGCGTCACCGGGCGGGGATCGGCATGAGCGAGGCTTCCGACGCCGTCGTGGTGGTGGTCAGCGAGGAAAGCGGGTCCATCAGCGTCGCGGTCGAGGGCATCCTGAAACGGCATCTGACGGAGGAGACCTTTGAACGCATCCTGAAGAACGAACTGCTGAAGGACCAGGAGGAGAAGCAGTCGAAGCTGCGTACGCTCACACAGAACATGTTCATGAAGGGCAAAAACAATGGCCGTAATTGACAAGATCATCAAAAGCAAGACTTTTTATATCGTGATTTCCTGCATTGCCTCCGTGATCCTGTGGATGTACGTGGCAAGCTACGAAAACACCAACCAGAATGTCACGCTCACCGGGCTGGAGGTCCAGTATATCGGCGGCGAGGACATCCTTCAGGATCGGAACCTGCTGGTGACGGACAGGGACATGCAGGATGTGACGCTGACGCTGCTGGTGAAGCGAAGCCTGGTTTCCCAGCTGACGAAGGACACCGTTCATGTCAGCGTGGACCTTCGGGATATCCGCAGCAGAGGCGTCTATGAAAAGGTCTATACCATCAGCTATGACAACGTGGACGAGGAGGACGTGATCGTCACCCGCCGCGTGCCGGAATATATGACGGTGAACATCGACCGTATGGACGTGATCCCGGAGGTGGTCGTGAAGGGCGTGTTCGACGGCACCGTTGCCGAGGGCTATATGAGCGAGCCCATCATTTATTCTCCCGAAACGATCGAAGTCAGCGGGCCGGAGAGCGTCATTTCCCGCATCGCGTTTGCACGGGTGGTCATCGACAGGGAAGAACTGACGCGGACCGTCAGCGGCGTGGTGGAATACACGCTGGTGGACAGCAACGGGCAGATCATCGAGAGCCCGGAAATCACCACTTCGGTGAAAGAGATACAATACACCATCCCCATCGTCAAGGTAAAGGACGTGGCGCTGACGGTGAATCTCCTCAGCGGCGGCGGCGCCACGGAGGAAGACGCCGTGGTGCGCATCGATCCGCCCACCATCACCGTCTCTGGGGATGCGGAGCTGCTCAGCGGCATCAATCAGCTGCAATTGGGCACCATCGACCTGGCTTCCTTCGCCCAGTCCACAACGGAGACCTTCGCTGTCGTGCTGCCCAACGGCGTCAACAACCTGTCCGGCGAAAAAGAGGCGACCGTGACGGTTTCCATCAAGGGACTGGAGACGAAGCGCGTCATCACCACCAACATCAGCTTCATCAACGTGTCCGAGGGCTATGTACCCAGGCCCATTACACAGTACAAGGAAGTCGTGATCCGCGGTCCCAAGGAGATCATCGATATGATCAGCGGCAGCAACATACGCATCGTGGGGGATCTGACGGACATCGGAAACGCCGTGGGGCGCTACAGCGTTCCCACCACGGTGGAGATACTGGGCTACCGCGAGGTGGGCGTGATCGGCGACAACTACAACGTCGTGGTTTCCCTGGAGCTTGACGTTCCGGAGGAGGAACAGGGAGAGGAGCCGGAGGAGCCGTGACACAGAACGCCATCGTGGAAAAGCTGGCCGGCAACGGCGACGCCATGGTCCGCGTCTATCAGAAATCCGCCTGCGGACATGACTGCTCGGATTGCTCCGGCGTCTGCGGCGCGAAGAAGACGATCACCGTCCTTGCGCGCAATCCGCTGAAAGCCGGGCCCGGCGATCTGGTGACGGTGGAGACCGCCACTGGGCGCATTATCCGCGCGGCCGCGCTGGTGTATCTGCTGCCGCTCTCTGCGCTCCTGGTCAGCTGCCTCCTTGGCTATATCCTGGGCGGCAGCGAAACGGTGCAGGCGCTCGCCGGTGTGGGCGGGCTTGTGCTGGGCTGCGCCGCGGCCGTGGCGGTCAACCGCTTCATCCGCCGTGACAAGCCTCTGGAATATACCATCATCAACATTGACGGGGAACAGGAAGAATAATCGTATGATCTACAGTATGACGGGTTATGGGACGGCGGCGGGCGCCAGCGGGAATCTTGCCGTCACCGTGGAACTCAAAAGCGTGAACAACCGGTTTCTGGATGCGTCCGTCCGGCTTCCCAGACTCTATTCCTTTGCGGAAGAACCTTTGAAAAGCCTGGTACAGCAGCGGCTGATCCGGGGAAAGGTGGATGTGTTCGTCAATATCGACGCCAGTCGGGACGACAGCGTGGTGATCCGCCTGAACGAGCCTGTGCTGAAGGCCTATCAGTCCGCTTTTGCGGAAATGAAGGACCGGTATCAGATCACGGACGACGTGGGCATCGCGGCTTACAGCCGCCTGCCGGATCTGTTCATCGTGGAGAAGCAGCAGGTGGACGCGGAAGCCTTTACCGCCGATCTGCTCCGGATCGCCGGAGAAGCGCTGGACGTTATCTGCGCTATGCGCGCCAAGGAAGGGGAGCGGCTCTCCGGGGATATGACCGGCAAGCTGGACGAGCTGGAGGAAATGCGGCAATTCGTCGCCCGGCGGTCGCCGGAATCGGTGAAGGAATACCGGGAGCGGCTGCTGAACAAGATGCATGAAGTCCTGGAGAGCAGTGATATCGACGAGAGCCGCATCCTGACCGAGGCGGCGCTCTTTGCCGACAAGGTGGCCGTGGATGAGGAGCTGGTGCGGCTGGACAGCCATATCCGCCAGTTTCGCGATCTGCTGGCCTCCGGCGGGGCCATCGGGAGAAAGCTGGATTTCCTGATCCAGGAGATGAACCGGGAGGTCAATACCATCGGATCCAAGTGCACGGATCTGGATATCACCAAGACCGTGCTGGAGATGAAATCCTGCATCGAGAAGATCCGGGAGCAGGCCCAGAATATCGAATAGGCGGGTCAGGCCAATGAAGCTCATCAACATCGGCTACGGGAATATGGTATCCGCCGGGCGGGTGGTCGCCATCGTCAGCCCGGAATCCGCGCCCATCAAGCGTATGATCCAGGATGCGAGAGACGGCGGCAGTCTCATCGACGCCACCTACGGGCGGCGGACCAGGGCGGTGATCATCGCCGACAGCGGTCACATCATCCTGTCCGCAATCCAGCCCGAGACCGTGTCCAATCGAATCATCGGCGCTTCCGATCCGACGGCGGCGCCTGAGGAACTGGAGGAGGAAGAAGACTGATGGCGGGAAAGCTTTTCGTGATTTCGGGTCCCTCCGGCGCCGGAAAGGGCAGCATCGTGGAAAAGCTTATGGCGAAGGACGACAAGCTGTACTTTTCCATTTCAGCCACGACCCGGCCCAAGCGGGACTATGAAACCGACGGACGGGAATACTTCTTCGTATCGCGGGAGGAGTTTCTGGACAGGATAGAGAAGGGGAAAATGCTGGAATGGGCGGAATACGCCGGAAATTACTACGGCACCCCTGCCGGGCCGGTGGATGAGAAACTGAATGCCGGCTGCGACGTGATCCTGGATGTGGAATCCCACGGCATGTATTCCGTGAAAGCGCTGCGGCCGGACGCGGTGACCATGTTCGTCTATCCCCCCTCCTTTGCGGAGCTGGAACGGCGGCTTCGCAAGCGGAACACGGAGACGGAGGAGCGCATCCAAAGCCGCCTGAAGCAAAGCCGCCTGGAATGCGCCCACGCCCAGGATTACGATTACATTATCATCAACGACGATCTGGAGCTCGCGGCTGAGGAAGCCAGAGCGATCATGACTGCCGAGAAGTGCAGGACAGCCGAAAGGCTGCATATCTTGAAGGAGGACAAAACCTTATGATGCTGTATCCGTCCATGGCGTCGCTGCTGAAACGCATCGACAGCCGTTATCTGCTCGTGAATGTGATCGCCAAACGCTCGCGGGATATTTCCGAGGAAGCGGAGCAGAATGAGGAGCATCTGGAAAAGAAACCCGTCTCCATCGCCATCGACCAGCTGGCGCAGGGAGAATACACGGCGGTTCCCGCCAGACACGAGGCCGAATAAGGAATGATCGCCCGCGTGGCCCTGTCCGGCGCTGTTTTCAGCATAGACAAGCTCTATGACTACCTGGTGCCCACCCGTCTGGAAGCCCAGGCCGCCGTGGGAAAAAGGGTCAGCGTTCCCTTCGCCAGAGGAAACCGGCGGCAGGAGGGCATGGTGTTCGCCCTCGCGGAGGAAAGCAAGCTCCAGCGGCTCAAGCCCATCGACGCTTTTCTGGATGAAGCGCCGATCCTGGAGGAGGAGAGCCTGAAGCTGGCCGCTTGGATCCGTCAGCGCTTTTTCTGCACCTATTATGACGCGGTGAAAGCCATGCTGCCCGCCGGGATATGGCTGAAAGCGGATGAAGTCTGTTCTCTTGCCGACGCCGCGGACAGGGAACGGGCCTACGAAGCTGCCGGCGGCGACCCGGACGCCGAAGCGCTTCTGGATATGCTCTATGCGCTGGAGGGAAGCTGCAGCATGAGCGCCGTTCGGAGCACCCTGGGAAACGGCGCTGCCGGAGCGATCCGGAAGCTGACGGAGGCCGGTATCCTGGAACAGAGCGCGCAGCTGCGAAAAGCGGTGAACGACCGGACGGCTACGCTGGCCAGACTGGCGGTCTCCGCGGAAGAAGCTCTCGCCATCGCTCAAAGGAAAAAGAAAGCCGCGCCGCAGCAGTCGGAGCTGCTGCGTCTCCTCAGCGAGCTGGGGGAGACGGGGACCAAGGAGCTCTGTTATTTCACCGGCGCGAGCATACGGAGCATCCACGCGCTGGAAAAGGCGGGTCTCATCACCCTCCGCCGGCAGGAGGTATTCCGCCGCCCCAGGTTCACGGGCGAGGAGAGACCGAAGATCACGTCCCTGAATGAGGAACAGCAAAACGCCTATGAAGGTCTGCACGCCCTTCTGAACGGCGGAAAAGCCTGCGCGTCCCTGCTCTACGGCGTGACCGGCAGCGGTAAGACCGCCGTCTATATCCGCCTCATCCGGGATGTGCTGGATGCCGGACGGCAGGCGCTGGTGCTGGTGCCGGAGATCGCCCTGACGCCGCAGCTGGTAAGCGTATTCTACAGCCATTTCGGCGACCGGGTGGCGGTGCTGCACAGCTCGCTCACCGTCGCGCAGCGTTATGACGAGTGGAAGCGCATCCGCAGCGGGCTGGTGGATGTGGCGGTGGGGACCCGCAGCGCCGTGTTCGCGCCGCTGGGCAACATCGGGCTCATCGTTCTGGACGAAGAACAGGAGAGCACCTATCAGTCCGAAAACACCCCGCGATATCATGCGCGGGAGGTTGCCAAATACCGCTGTGTGCAGCAGCAGGCGATGCTGCTTCTGGGCTCCGCGACGCCGTCGGTGGAGAGCATGTATGAGGCGGAGAGGGGCGTTTACCATCTGTTCCGCCTGCGGGGAAGATACAACACCCGGCCGCTGCCCCAGGTGATCATCGCGGATCTGAAGCGGGAACTGGGACATGGCTCCGGCGGCTGCATCGGTTCTGTCCTCCGGGGGGAGCTGGAAGAAAACTTCCGTCTGGGACAGCAGAGCATCCTGTTTCTGAACCGCCGGGGCGCCAGCAGCATGATCCACTGTCCGGAATGCGGCTATGTCTATTCCTGCCCGAGCTGCAGCGTGAAGCTCACTTACCACGCGGCCAACAGCCGCTTCATGTGCCATTTCTGCGGTCATTCCCAACCCATGGAAAAGCGTTGCCCCGCCTGCGGCGGCATGCTGCAATTCGGCGGCCTCGGCACGCAGAAGGTGGAGGAGGAGCTTCGGGAGCTCTATCCGGAGCAGGGGGTCCTGCGGATGGACACGGACACGGTCTCCGCCGCCCACCCCCACGAGGAACTCCTGCGGCGCTTTGAGAAGGAAAAGATACCCATTCTGATCGGCACGCAGATGGTGACCAAGGGTCTGAACTTCGAGAATGTGACCCTGGTGGGCGTTCTTTCGGCGGATCAGTCCCTCTATGCGGGGGATTACCGCGCCCAGGAAAGGACCTTCAGCCTCATCACCCAGGTAGTGGGACGGGCCGGCAGGGGCAGCCTCAACGGGCGGGCGGTCATCCAGACCTATACGCCGGAGAGCGAGATCATCCTCTGCGCCGCCCGGCAGGATTACGATGCATTCTACGCTTCGGAAATCCAGACGCGGCAGCTGTTGAAGGTCCCGCCCATCCGCGCCCTTTATGCCATTACGGTGACGGGTACGGAAGAAGCCCTCGCGCTCCGCTGCGTGACGGAGCTGAAAAACGCTTTGAAACAAGCGGTTGCCGCCTGGCAGGACGCGCGCGTCCTCGGCCCTGCGCCGGCGGGCGTCCTTCGTGTCAACGACCGCTTCCGCTACCGGGTCATGCTGAGCGCCCCCCCCTCCGGGCAGGCGCGGACATTGATCGCGGCGGCTCTGCGGCAGTATTCCGCGGACAAGCGATATCGGAATCTGGTCCTCTACGGGGATGTGGACCCGCTGGAGTGACAGGTAAACATACTTGCAAGTGAGGTAGGCCATGGGAATCCGTAAAATCATCAAAAAAGGGGATATCAGTCTCATCAAGAAAAGCCGTCCCGTGACGGAGTATAACGCCCGGCTCAAGATCCTGCTGGACGATATGCGGGATACGCTGGCGGAGGCGAACGGCGTCGGGCTGGCGGCGCCGCAGGTCGGCGTCCTTCGCCGCGCCGTCCTGGTGGCGGATATCAGCGGCGAGGAGCCGGTGATCTATGAGCTCGTGAATCCGGAGATCGTGTCTTCCGAAGGGGAACAGATCGGCCCCGAGGGCTGCCTGAGCCTTCCCAATATCTGGGGCATCGTCACCCGGCCGGAAAAGGTGACCGTTCACGCTTTCGACCGGGACGGGAATCCCTTCGAGCTGGAAGCGGAGGGCTTGCTGGCCCGCGCCTGCTGCCATGAGATCGACCATCTCAACGGCGTCCTTTTCGATTCTCTCGTCGATCGTTTCCTCAGCGATGAGGAGATCGAGAAAATGAGCGAGGAAGCATGAAGACCCTGTTTATGGGCACCACGGATTTCGCCGTGGCCTGTCTGGACGCCATGATCAAAGCCGGATATGCGGTTTCGGCGGTCTGCACCAAGGCGGACAGGCCCAAAAACCGGGGAATGAAGATGGCGTTCAGTCCGGTCAAGGAATATGCGCTGAAGGCGGGCATCCCGATCCTGCAGCCGGAGTCGCTGAAAACAGAGGAAACCCTTTCCGCGCTTCGGGCGGTGGGAGCGGACCTCTTTGTGGTAGTGGCCTATGGAAAGCTGCTGCCTCCCGCCGTGCTGGAAATGCCCCGGCTTGGCTGCATCAATGTCCACGGCTCGCTTCTCCCCAAATACCGCGGCGCCGCGCCGATCCAGTGGGCGGTGCTGAACGGGGAAAAGAAGACGGGAGTCTCCGTCATGTATCTGGCAGAGGGCATGGATTCCGGGGATGTGATCGACACACTGGCTCTGGATATCGGCGAAGGGGAGAGCTTCGGTAGCGTGTATGAGCGCATGAAGCTCTTGGGCGGCGAAGGGCTGGTCAGGACGCTGCCCCGCTTTGAAAACGGAAAACCGCCCGCAACGCCGCAAGCGGAAGCGGAAGTCACCTATGCGCCGCCCATTTTGAAGGAGCATACGCTGATCGACTGGACCTGGGATGCGGGCAAGGTCAGCAGCCGCATTTGTGGGCTGGACCCGAAGCCCGGCGCCCGGGGCGTCATCGGAAGTACGGAGTTCAAGCTGTTTTCTCCCGTGCGCACAGACTCCCGGACGGAGCTTCCCCCCGGCAGCGTGGTCGCCAGGCGGAAGGACGGCCTGGAAATCGCCTGCGGCGGCGGGGAGACCCTCCTGATCCGGGAATTGCAGGCTCCCGGCGGAAAGCGGATGCGCGCCGCGGATTATCTGCGGGGCCATCAACTGGCATGAGAGCGAGAGAAGCCGCCGTGCAGGCGCTTTTGGCCTGCGAGAAGCGCGGCGCCTGGTCGGACGCTTATTTGAACGGCCTGTTTGACCGGGAAAAGCCGGACCGGCGGGAGGCCGCGCTGGCCTACCGCATCTGCGCCGGCGTGCTGCAAAACCTGGAAGCCTGCGACTGGTACCTGCAGCCCTATGTGAAAGGAAAGCTGCAAAGCGCGGTACGCGCGATCCTGCGCACGGCGGTCTATCAGCTGGCGTTTATGGACCGCATCCCGGTCTCCGCGGCGGTGAACGAAGCGGTGGAGCTGACAAAGCGCCTGGTTAATCCCGGCGCGGCGAAGCTGGTAAACGCCGTGCTTCGCCGTTTGACGGAGAAGGAGCTGCCGCCGCTGCCCCGGGGGAATGATCCGGAAAGCCTGTCCATCCGGTTCAGCCACCCTCGGATCTGGGTGGAAACCTGGCTGGAGCGGCTGGGAACGGAAAAGGCGAAAGCCATGCTGGCCCTGAATAATCTGCCTGCGCCGGTCTGCTTTCGCGTCAATCTGCTGAAATCGACCGTTCAGGAAGCGGCGTCAGCCCTGAAGGAGGATGGCGTGGAAGCGCATCCGTCCGTGACGGAGAGCTTCCTGTATGGGGAGAACCCCGGCGATCTCGCCGGTTTGCGCGCTTTCCGGGAAGGATTGGTGACCGTGCAGGACCCGGCTGCGGCCCTTCCGGTTTTCGCCGCCGCCGTCGAACCGGGCATGCGGGTGCTGGACTGCTGCGCCGCACCCGGCGGCAAGAGCTTTCTGCTGGCCCAGCAGATGGAAAATCGGGGAAGCATCCTCGCCTGCGATCTCCATGAAAACAAGCTGCGGAGGATCGAGGAAGGGGCCCGACGACTGGGGATCGGCATTATCGAGACCCGCGCCGCCGACGCGGCGGACCCGGCTGCCGAGCTGCGGGAAAGCTTTGATCTGGTGCTGGCGGACGTCCCCTGCAGCGGCATGGGGGTCATTCGGAAAAAGCCGGAGATACGTTATAAAAGCCGGGAACAGGTGTCGCAGCTGCCGAAGACGCAGCTGGCCATTCTGGAGGGCGCGGCAGCCTGCCTCCGGCCCGGCGGGGTGCTGGTGTATTCCACCTGCACGCTGCTGCGGGAGGAAAACGAAGCCGTGACGGACGCCTTTCTTATCCGTCATCCGGAGCTGTCGAGGGAAGGCTTTAACCTGCCCGCGCCTTTCGGTCCGGCGCCGGAAGGGCAGAAGACGATATGGCCCTTTGAATTTGAGACGGACGGTTTTTATCTATGCAGGATGCGCAAAAGGATATAGCCTCTCTGCTGCCGGAGGAGCTGACTGCGGCGCTGCGGGACATGGGGGAAGCCCCCTTCCGAGCGAAACAGGTGGGAGATTGGCTGAAAAAGGGCGTTTGGGATTTCGGTGAAATGCGCAATCTTCCCGCGGCCCTGCGCAGCCGTTTGGCGGAAGAATTTCACCTGACGCCTCCCCGGGTGCTGCGAAAGCAGGTCTCCCAGGCGGATGGGACGGTGAAATACCTTTGGGGGCTGGGAGACGGCAACGCGGTGGAAAGCGTCGTTATGCGCTATTCCTACGGGAATACCGTCTGCATCTCCTCCCAGGCGGGCTGCCGCCAGGGCTGCGTTTTCTGCGCCTCCACCGGCCTCGGGTTCAAGCGCGACCTCACGGCTGGAGAAATGCTCTCCGAGGTGCTGTTCAGCCAGATGGACAGCGGCATGCCGGTCACCGGCATCGTCCTCATGGGGATCGGAGAGCCCCTGGAGAATTATAAACAGGTGATCCGTTTCCTCAGGCTGGTGAACCATCCGCAGGGAATGAACATCGGCATGCGGCATATCTCCCTTTCCACCTGCGGCCTGGTGCCGGAGATCCGCCGTCTGGCGGAGGAGGACCTGCAGCTGACGCTCTCCGTTTCTCTCCACGCGCCGGATGATGAAACCCGGAAGACCATCATGCCCATCGCAAGAAAATTCGATATCGAAACGCTGATCGACGCGTGCGCCGATTATTTCAAACGGACGCAGCGGCGCATCAGCTTTGAATACGCGCTGATCCGCGGGGTCAACGACGCGCCCTGGCAGGCGGAAAAGCTTGCCGCTCTGCTGCGCCGGACCCACGGTCACCTGAATCTGATCCCTCTGAACCGGGTGGAGGGGAGCTCCCTGATCCCCGGCGATGCAAAATCATTTGCCGAAATGCTGAAAAAGCTGGGCGTCAACGTCACCGTACGCCGCCGCCTCGGAGCGGATATCGACGCGGCCTGCGGCCAGCTTCGACGAAAGGAGGCCACCTGAATGAGAGCTTGGAGCCTGACCGATCAGGGTCGGGTCAGAAAGCAGAATCAGGACGCCTGTCGTTTTCTCCAATTTGCTTTGGGCGACGGCACGGAAACGCTGGCCGCCGTCGTGTGCGATGGTATGGGCGGCGCGAAAGCAGGGAATATTGCCAGTGAGATGGCAGTGGAAGCCTTCATGGAGGAACTGCAGAAGGATTTCTACGCGCCTTCCGTCACGGATGTGCAGATGCTCTGCGCGGTCAAGACGGCCAATCGCCTGATTTTTGAAAAGGCCCGCTCCGATCCGGACTATGAAGGGATGGGGACCACTCTCGTGGCCGCCGTCACCGACGGCATGCGCCTGACGGTAGCCAACGTGGGTGACAGCCGCTGCTATCTGATCCGCGACGGAAGCATCCACCAGCTGACCAAGGATCACTCCGTGGTGGAGGATATGGTGGATCGGGGAGAGATCGAGCGTGCGGACGCCTGGAAGCATCCCCGCCGCAACTACATCACCCGGGCCCTCGGCGCAGAGGAGCAGGTGGAATGTGATCTGTTCTTCCGGGACCTTGTGCCGGGAGACGTGCTGCTTCTGTGCTCCGACGGTCTCAGCGGCGTCGTCAACCCCCAGGAGCTCCTCTTTGAGGTGGTCTACGGCGGGGAGATCGAGACAGCGGCGGAGCGGATGGTGAATATCGCCCTGGAGCGCGGCGCGCCGGACAACGTGACGGCGCTGGTTGTGGCGAATGACGATCCGCAGACCGGGTTACTGTGAGGATAAGCAATGGAAACGAACGATAAATACATTGGAAAAATGTTGGACAACCGCTATGAGATCCTGGAAAGGATCGGCATCGGCGGTATGGCCATCGTGTACCGTGCGCTCTGTCATCGGCTCAACCGCTATGTCGCGGTCAAGGTCCTGAAGGACGACTACGCGGTGGATGAGGATTTCCGCCGCCGCTTCCACACGGAGGCCCAGGCCGTCGCCATGCTGAGCCATCCCAACATCGTGACGGTCTATGACGTGAGCCGGACCCAGGATGTGAACTATATCGTCATGGAGCTCATCGAGGGCATGACGCTGAAGCAGTATATGCAGAAGCGCGGCCAGCTCAGCTGGAAGGAAGCCCTCCATTTCTCCATGCAGATCAGCAAGGCCCTGATCCACGCCCACAGCCGCGGCATCATTCACCGGGATATCAAGCCTCACAACATCATGATCCTGCGGGACGGCAGCGTGAAGGTGGCCGATTTCGGCATCGCCCGCCTCAGCTCCACCCAGAACACCCTGACCCAGCAGACCCTGGGCAGCGTCCACTATATTTCCCCGGAACAGGCCAAGGGCAGCAGCATCGACGCCCGGACGGATATCTATTCCCTGGGCGTGGTCATGTACGAGATGCTCACCGGGCGCCTGCCCTTCGAGGGGGAAAACGCCGTTTCCATCGCCATCCAGCATATCAGCTCCATCCCGCTGATGCCGCGGGAGATCAACCCGGATATCCCCGTGGGCCTGGAGACCATCACCATGAAGGCGATGAATCCCGATTTGGAAAAGCGCTATCAGTTTGCCGAGCAGCTCTATGAGGATCTGGAGACCTTCCGGAAGAATCCGGATGTGGATTTTTCCGAGCAGGACCTGCAGTTCCAGCCCGACGACGACGGAAAACGCGAGCAGAAAAAGCAGGAGACCCGCCAGGCCACCGAACCGCCCGTCAGCACCCTGACGCCGGTCAGCCGAAGGGGAGATCTGAGCAAAGAGGAATACCGGGATAATTCCCGCCGCGCCAGAACGGTTTCCATCCTCAGCGGGATGTTCCTTGTGATCTTGTTCATCCTGGGTATTTTCCTTTATCTGTGGCACTCCTGGTTTGATAATATGTTTTCCGAGCCGGAGACCATGGCGGTGCCGAATTTCGTGGGCGCCAAGCTGGAGGATATCCTTGCCAATCCCGCATATACGGACAATTTCAACATCATCCCGACCTATGAGGCCAGCGAATCGATCACGGAAGGCATGGTCATGAACCAGAATCCCATGGCCAACCGCAGCGTCATCAAATCCGAGAAAAAGGCGGATATCAAGCTGGTGGTCAGCAGCGGTACCACGGTCATCGTCCTTCCGCCGCTGGTCAACACGGATTATCGCGACGCCATCATCCAGCTCAATAAGCTGGGCCTGAATCACGAGGAGAGCTTCGTGAAATCCGAGGATGTGACAGAGGGCTACGTGATTTCCATGATCCCAGCAGAAGGCGCGGAGATGAACGCCGGCGATACGGTCTTTCTGGAAATCAGCACCGGACCGGAAATCAAATTCGTAGACATGCCGCAGCTGGTGGGCGATACCATCAGCACGGCCCAGGCCAAGCTGGAAGGGCTGGAGCTCGTCGTCGGCAGCATCACGGAGCGGCCGGACGACGCGCCTGCGGGCACGGTCACCTGGCAGAGCCGGTCTGCGGGAGATTCCGTGCAGGAAAAGACGAAGATCAACCTGATCATATCCTCCGGACCGGTGGAAACGCCGCCGCCGGAGGAGGATGAAAACGAAGTCCCGCCGGAACAGGAGGGCGAAGAACAGCCGCCGCAGGACGAGGACGGCATCATTGGCTGAAGGCTTCATCTTCAAGGCGGTCCGCGGTCTCTGGTATGCGGAAACGGAGGAGGGGGTCCTCTGCTGCTCGGCGCGGGGAAAGCTCCGGACCGAGCACTTCACCCCGCTGGTGGGGGACCGGGTGGAGGTCAGGCCCCTGGGCGGGGGAAAGGGCAGCCTGGAGGAGATCCGACCCCGGCGGAATTCCTTTATTCGTCCGGCGGTCGCCAACCTGGATATCCTGGTGATCCTGGCCAGCGCAGTCGTTCCGGTCACAGAACCCTTTCTCATCGACCGGATGATCGCCATTGCCGAACTGAAGGGCTGCCGTCCCGTCGTTTGCTTCCACAAATGCGACCTGGCCCGCGCAGCGGAGCTGGCGGGCGTCTATCGCAGCGCCGGGATCGACTGTCTGGAGACGAGCGCCGTCACGGGAGAGGGGATCGGCGAGCTGCTTACCCTGCTGAAGGGAAGCTTCTGCGCCTTTACCGGGAATTCCGGCGTGGGAAAATCCAGTCTCCTCAACGCGCTGGAGCCGTCGCTGCTCCTGCCCACGGGGGAAGTCAGCCAAAAGCTGGGCCGGGGACGGCATACCACCCGGCATGTGGAGGCATTCCGCCTGGGAAAGGACGTGCTGGCCGCCGATACGCCCGGTTTTTCCGCTTTTGACGCCGAGGATGTATCATACCGTTTGAAAAAGGACCTGCCGGAGCTTTTTCGGGAGTTTCGTCCCTTCCTCGGCAAGTGCCGCTTTCATGACTGCGGCCACGGCAGGGATGAAGGCTGCGCCGTGCGTGCGGCGGTCGAAGCCGGACAGATCAGCGAAAGCCGATACCGCAGTTATCAGCGTCTTCGGGAGGAATTGAAAGACCTGAAAGAATGGGATTTCCGCAATTGACTTCCGATTCCGCCCGTGCTATATTGTTTCCATTAGATTTATCTTGGAGGTCTCAGTATGGAAGAAAAATACGGGAAAAAGTACACTACGCTCAAGCTCTCCGGCATGATCCATCTTCCCTTTGTTATGCTGACGATCCTGTTCGCCGTCGTTTTCGTGGCATGTCTTGTTACCACGCTGAAGGGCGGCAGGAATCTGATGGGCGCTGCGATTGCCGCGGGCATCATCTTCGTCATCGTTCTTGCTCTGCTGCTGCGTCAGATCTTCTCTCTGCGTCTGGACATCTATGAGGATACGCTTGTGCAGCAGAACCTGTTCAATCAGCGGGTGATCCGCGCCGACGAAGTGCGCGCCATCATCTGGCAGTTCCCCGGGATCAACCCCATGAACCCCCGTGCTGCCCGTGTGAACAACACCTCCGCCGAGTTCATCTTCAAGGACGGCTCCAAGACCGTGAAGATTCAGGATTCCTATTATCAGGAAATGGAGAAGGGCATCGCCGCTTTCCAGACCCGCAACAACATCCCCAAGGATCTGGAAGTTCAGAAAAAGGGCGGACAGCGTTACAGCGATATCTGAGAAAGACTACACGGGCCTGCCGACCGGCAGGCCCGTTTTCTATGGTCGTATGATTCCAAAAAAGGAGAAATGATATGGAAGCTTATCTGGATAAAAGCCTGAGCTTTGCCCGCCGGGCGGAAGACCTTGTTTCCCGCATGACCACGGAGGAGAAGATCGCACAGATCATTTCCGCCGCTCCCGCTCTGGAGCGGCTGGGCATTCCGGAAATGGACTGGTGGAGCGAAGCGCTCCACGGGGCGGCCAGAGAGGGCACCGCCACCATGTTCCCCCAGAGCATCGGCCTTGCTTCGACCTTCGATCCCGAACTGGTTGGGGAGGTCGGGAGAGCCGTGGGAAAGGAGGCCAGGATCAAATATGAACAGTATTCTTCCCACGGCGTTCGTGACCTGTTCAAGGGGCTGAGCCTCTACAGCCCCAATATCAACATCTTCCGCGATCCCCGCTGGGGCCGCGGCCAGGAAACCTACGGAGAGGACCCCTGGCTCACAAGCCGCATGGGCGTCCGGTATATCCGTGGCCTCCAGGGGGACGATCCGGATTATCTGCTCACCGCCGCCTGCGCCAAGCACTACGCGGTCCATTCGGGGCCGGAGCCCATCCGCCATGAATTCAACGCCGTCGTCAGCGCCAAGGACCTGCATGAGACCTATCTGCCCGCCTTTGAAGCGGCGGTAAAGGAAGCGCGGGTCGCACAGGTCATGGGCGCATATAACCGCACGCTGGACGAGCCCTGCTGCGCCTCGGAGCTGCTCCTGCAGAAGGTCCTTCGGGAGACGTGGGATTTCGAGGGCATGGTCGTTTCCGATTTTACGGCGCTGAAGGATTTCCACACCGGCCACAAGGTCACGAAGGACGCTGCGGAGTCCGCCGCCCTGGCCCTGAAGCATGGCTGCGACATGAATCTGGGCTTTGTCTATATGAACCTGTCGGAATCCCTGGAACGGGGCCTGATCACGGAAGCGGATATCGACAAGGCCTGCATCCATGTGATGACCCAGCGCCTGCGGCTGGGGCTGTATGAGACGCCGGAATCCCTGCGGGTGAATCATGATCTGCTGGACAGCCCCAAGCACCGCTATCTGAACCTGAAAGCCGCCAGAGAATCCCTGGTCCTTCTGAAAAACGACGGGCTGCTTCCTCTCACCGGCAAATTCCGCTCCATCGCCGTTCTGGGCCCCAATGCGATGAGCATTTCCGCCCTGAAAGGAAACTACCACGGCGAAGCTTCGGAGTATATCACCGTGCTGGACGGCATCCGCCGCGCCGCGGGGGATACGGTGCGCATCCGCTACGGCGTGGGCTGCGAGCTGACGCCGTATCAGCAGCCTGCCGCTCGGGAGAGCAGGACCGGTGACGACGCCTCCGTATCCTTCTTTGAGAACGTCGCCCCGACCTTCAATCTGATGGAGCTTATGGGCCACGGGGACCGGGAAGCGGAAGCCCTGGCGATGGCGGAGGAATCCGAAGCCGTGGTGCTGGTGCTGGGCCTGGATGAAAGCGTGGAGGGCGAGGAAATGATGGGCGGCTACAGCTGCGATGAATTCGCCGGCGGCGATAAGAAGACGCTGCTGCTACCCTCCAATCAGCGCAGGCTTCTGGAAGACGTACTGGACCTGGGGAAGCCCACGGTGGTGGTGCTGCTCTCCGGCAGCGCCCTCAGTCTGGAGGACGCGCGCATCGGCGCGCTGGTGCAGGCATGGTATCCCGGCGCGCTGGGAGGTCAGGCGGTAGGCGAGCTGCTCTTCGGCCGCTTCAGCCCCTCCGGCAGGCTGCCGGTCACTTTCTACCGCGATATCGAGGACCTGCCGCCCTTCACGGACTACGCCATGAAAAACCGCACCTATCGCTATTTTGAAGGAGAGCCGCTCTATCCCTTCGGTTACGGGCTCAGCTACACGAGCTTTGGGTACGATGGCCTGCAGGTTGAGGCCGGAGAGAACGTGGAAGCCTCCGTCAGCGTGGAGAACACCGGCTCCATGCCCGGCAGGGAAGTGGTGCAGGCCTACGTCCGCTGGGACGGCGGCGACGAAACGCAGCCCCGCTGGCATCTCTGCGCCCTGGGCAGCGTGTTCCTGAAGCCCGGAGAGAAGCAGCGCCTGACGCTCAGCATCCGGCAGGACGCCCTCTACACCTATCATGAGGATGGGACGAGAGCGGTGGAAAAGGGAAGCTATACCCTTTGGGTCGGCGGCGGGCAGCCGGACGCGCGGACGCAGGCGCTGACCGGCAGCACCGTCCTGAAGGCAAGTTTCCGGCTCTGATCCGACAGCAAGGACAATGCCCGCGAAGGAGCGTCAAAGCTTCCTCCGCGGGCATCTTTTCCGGTCGTTTACGGATATCCGTCTTACTTGGTCAGCAGTTCAAAAACGGTGTTGGCGATCCCCTCCGGGTCCAGACCGTAGTAGCGATAGACGGCGTCCGTCTCTCCAAGGACCGCGAATTCATCGGGAAGACCGATGCGCTTGAACCGGCCGGAGAAGCCGTTTTCCAGCAGGCATTCCGCCACTGCGCTTCCAAGACCGCCGTTGATGGAGTGCTCCTCCACGGTGACCACGTTGCCCGTCTCCCCGGCGACCTTCAGGATCGCCGCCGTGTCCAGGGGCTTGATGGTGTGCATATCGAGGAGCTGTACGCTGATGCCGTGCTGTTCCTGCAGCTTCTTGGCCGCCATCATGGACCAGTAGACGGGGCTACCGGCGGAGATGATGGTGACGTCCGTGCCCTCCAAAACCTGGATGGCTTTGCCGAATGTGAAATCGTAATCACTGTCTGCGTAGACAGCGGGCATCCCGGCGCGGTCGATGCGGATGACCATGGGTCCCTGGAAGCTGTAGGACTGGCGGATCGCCTTGCAGCACTGGGCGGCGTCGGCGGGGACGACCACCGTCAGATTGGGAATGGCGCGATAGAGGGCCAGATCGGCGATGCAGTTGTGAGTGGGGCCGCCGCCGGCTGTGACGCCGGCATGGGTGCCGATGAGGCGGACGTTCACGTCGTTGTAGGCGATGTCCGTGTGGATCTGGTCCGCGCTGCGCAGGCTGAGGAAGGGCCCCATGACCTGGGCATACACGATCTCGCCCGCCAGGGCCATGCCGCAGGAAGCGCCGACCTGATCCGGTTCCGCAATGCCGAAATTGAAGCAGCGGTCCGGATATTTGGCCACCAGCTTGCCGGCGGAGGAGGAGGGGGCCACGTTATCGGAATAGGTGAAGGTGAAATCCAGTCCCTCGTCGGCCATGCGAAGCAGCTCCTCCGCATAAGCCTCCCTGGCGCTGGAAAGCATCTGGTCAAAGTCAAAGGTGGATTTTACCGCCATGATTCCTTCCTCCTTTCCCACTGGGATTCCACATAGTCGATGGCATGCTCATAGTCCTCTTTGCCCAGGCCGCCGCCGTGCCACTTGACGTTGCCGGCCATGAAGTCCACTCCGTGGCCCTTTTCCGTGTTGCAGATGATGGCGATGGGCTTTTTCCTGGTGACGGGGTCCGCCTGGGGAACGGCGTCCAGGGCACGGCATACCTGCATCATATCGTTTGCGTCTTCAATGACACGCACGTCCCAGCCGAAGGCCTCCAGCTTTTTGTCCAGCGGGTCATGGTTCATGACCTGAGCGGTGGGGCCGGTCATCTGGAGACGGTTCTTGTCCACAAGCAGGGTCAGATTCCCCAGCTGATAGTGGCCGCCGGACATGAGGGCTTCCCAGTTGGTGCCCTCGTCCAGCTCGCCGTCGCCGGTCATGACGAAGACCCGCCAGGGCGCCTTCTGCTTCCGTCCCGCCAGGGCCATACCCACGGCGATGGGCAGCCCGTGGCCCAGGGAACCGGCGGATACCTCCACCTGCGGGCAGTATTTCCGGTTGGTGTGCATCCCGAATTTGGATTTGTCCAGACACTCGAAATTGTCGATCATATACTGCATGCTGTAAGCGCCGAGATCGGAGAAGATGGTGTACAGCGTTTCGGAGCAGTGGCCCTTGCTGAGAATGAAACGGTCCCGGTCCGGCTTATGGGGATCCAGCACATCGAAATTCATATAGCGGTAATACAGGGCAACCGCCGTTTCCACCATGCTCATCTCGCCGCCGAGATGGCCCATTCCGATGTTGTAGACCAGGGTGAGGATGCCCTTGCGCACGCGGTAGCAGATTTCCTCCAGCCTTCGGACCTCCTGCTGATCGATGGGAGCTACGGTTTTCACTTGCAGACCTCCTTATTCCAAATCCTTGTTGCAGCGGATGAGGATCTTCGGGTATTTGCCGCTGACCTGAGCGTCGAAGGCGGCCACCGCATCCTCCAGCTCGAAGACCTTGGTGGTCAGGGGCGCCAGGTCCAGCTCCGGCAGCATCTGAGCTGCGCGGGGGAAAGCGTAAGGCGCGACATACATGCCGGTGATGGTCAGTTCGTTGTAGTAGCAGAACTTGTAGAGGTTCAGCGGCATCTCGAAATCATTGGGATACATGGCGGAATAGATCAGCTTGCCGCCCTTGGCCGTCACATAGGGCAGGTCATAGACCGCTTTGGTGCTGCCGGTGCAATCAAAAACCACGTCGAAGCCGCGCCCGCCGGTGATCCGGTCCGCGGCGTCCCGGATATTCTCGGTCATGGGATCGACGACGTTTTTGGCCCCGAAGCGAAGAGCCAGCTCCCGCCGCTCCGCGATGGGCTCCGAAAGGGTCAGCTCCGTCGCACCGCTCTTTTTCAGGCATTGGGTGATGAGCAGGCCGATGGGGCCGCCGCCGCTGACCAGCACCCGCTGGCCGAATTTCAGCTCCGCCTTGTCCATGGCCCGCACGGCGATGCTGACGGGCTCCAGCAGGCAGCCTTCCTTGAGGCTGACGCTGTCCGGCAGCTTGTAAACCTGGCTTTCATGCCAGACCAGGGTCTCGCTGAAGCCGGGATGGTTGGATTCGTCCGCGTGCTCGCAGAATTGCTGCTGCCCGTTCTGGCAGTAGTAGCAGGTGCCGCAGAATTTGAGGAAATTCCCCGCGACGCGATCGCCCACCTTGAGCCCCTTCTTCGTGGCCTTTTCACCGACTTCGACGATGACGCCGGAGACCTCGTGCCCCATACCGTAGGGCACCGGCCAGCCGAAGATGCCCTCCACCAGGTGCGGATCGGAGCCGCAGATGGCGCAGTAGGCAACCTTGATCTTCACGTCCTCCGGCCCGACAGGGTCCTCCGGCACATCCCAGACTTCGATCTTTCCTTTCTTTTCCGGGTCCTTTTCCCGCAGAGAACCGATCCTGACGCAGCGGATTGATTTCATTTTCCATCTTCCTTTCCCCGTGGTATTACCTGTTCTCCGTTGACGGAGGCAAAGCAGAGCGTATCCCCCCGATAGCGCAGGGTCATCAGAAAAGGCGGCGCATCCTGAGCAAGGAGCCGGAAAAAGAGCTTGTCTCCTTCCCACAGGGGCAGCGATGGGACAAGGGCCTTGTCCACCCATTCCAGCACGCCTTCATCGCAGTCGATCATCTCGCCGTGGAAGCGGTCTGCGGTGAAGAGGTACATGTATTCCGTTTCCCATTCGTCGCTGATAAACGTCACCACGCCGCGAAATCTCCATCGGTCCAGGATAAGACCGGTTTCCTCCCGAACCTCACGGAGCAGGCATTCCTCCGGACTTTCATCCTTTTCAAACCGCCCGCCGACGCCGATCCATTTGTCGTGATTCAGGTCGTTTTCCTTTTTGACCCGGTGCAGCATCAGATACTGCCCGTCCTTTTCCAGGTAGCATAAAGTCGTGTTTTCCATAGCATGAAAATTATAACATAAATCGGTTATCCGTCAAGCGCGGCGCGGCTGTTTCAGCGAAAAGAATATGAAAGAAAGCACTTTACAAAAGCGGCGATTTATGGTTTTATTAAATGGTAACCGATCAGGTTTTCCCCGATCAAAGGCAAAGAAAGGAAAAAGCATTGGAAACAAAGTATGCCCGGAAGGGGAGCGCCGTCTATGCCGCGCTGGCGGCAACCAAGCTGCATCCCTCGGCGGACACCCTGTACCGTGACCTGCAGAAGGTCTACCCCAGTATTTCCAGGACGACGGTTTACGCCAATCTGACAAAGCTTCGCGAGGAAGGAAGCGTCATCTGCGTCGGCGTTGTGGACGGGAGAGAGCGCTTTGACGCGAATACCTCGCCCCACCCGCACTTCATCTGCGACCAGTGCGGCACGGTGCTGGATGTGGAAGGCCTGCCGAAACCGCCGTCTCTGGACCGTCAGGCGGAGGAGCATAACCCGATCCACGTCAGCTATCATGAGCTCGTTTTTCGGGGGCTCTGCGATGCCTGCGCCGCATGTGAAAAGTAAACCCATTTATTGTTTAGGAGGATATCAGAATGAGAAAGTTCGTATGTATGATCTGCGGCTATGTGTACGAGGGCGAACGCGCGCCTTCCCAGTGCCCCCAGTGCAAAGCGCCGGCATCCAAGTTCAAGCTGATGGTCGAGAAGGAGACCTGGGCTGCGGAGCATGTGGTCGGCATTGCCAATGGCGTTCCCGAGGACATCATCGCCGATCTGCGTTCCAACTTCCAGGGCGAATGCACCGAGGTCGGCATGTACCTTGCCATGGCCCGCGTCGCCCACCGCGAGGGCTACCCCGAAATCGGCCTGTATTGGGAAAAGGCCGCCTATGAAGAAGCCGAGCATGCCGCCAAGTTTGCCGAGCTGCTGGGCGAGGTCGTGACCGACAGCACCAAGAAGAATCTGGAGATGCGCGTGGAGGCCGAGAACGGCGCCACCGCCGGCAAGGCCGATCTTGCCAAGCGCGCCAAGGCCCTGAATCTGGACGCCATCCATGACACCGTCCATGAAATGGCCAGGGATGAGGCCCGCCACGGCAAAGCCTTCAAGGGCCTGCTGGAGCGTTACTTCAAGTAAGACAAGCTTTCATCATGCGTTCAGCGGCAGGACCTGCGGGCCCTGCCGCTGCGCGGTGTTCCCAGAAACAGCCGAAGAAAGCATCCCGAGCGGAGCGTGAAAAATGAGCATTCGTTTGATCGCCGTCGACGTTGACGGCACGCTATTGAACAGCAAAAAGGAGCTGACGCCGGCGGTGGCCGCTGCCATTGAAGAAGTCAGGGAACGGGGCATCCTGTTCACCATCGCCACCGGGCGGGATATCCGCGGACTGCGGCCCTTCCGGCAGCTTCTGAGTCCGGAGGCGCCGGTCATCACCTATAACGGCGCGGAGATTCGGAGGGCAGGCTCCGGCGAGCTGATTTCCGCCACCTGTCTGCCGCAGGAGAGTGCGCTGGAAATCATCCGTCAAGGCCTGGCAGAGGGCTGTTCCGTCATCGTCTGGAGCAGGGGAGTGCTCTATATCGGTCAGGCGGGCGTTTATTCCGCCGGCTATTCGGAAATGTACGCCATCCGGGAAAAAGAGCTGACGGACGCCGCATTCCTGGCAGAGCAGGGCGTAACGAAGGTCATCTGGGCAGGGGAGCCCGGCAGGATCGCCCGGCTGGAAAAAGCTTTCGCCGAGACGCCGATCCCCGGCTCGGAATGCTGCACCTCGGACCCAAGCTATCTGGAGTTCATGGCCTCCGGCGTCAACAAGGGCGCCGGGCTGTGTGAAGCGGCAAAGGCTCTGGGCCTGGAGCGCGGGGAGGTTATGGCAGTGGGCGACGGGCACAATGATCTTCCCATGCTTCGATGGGCCGGCCTTTCCGCGGCGATGGAGAACGCTTCTCCGGAGGTCAAGGCAGCCGCGGATTTCGTTGCCGGAAGCTGTGATCGGGACGGTCTGGCGGACGCGCTGCGGCGGATTCTGCGCGCCGACGGAGCGGAATGCTCCGGCAGCGAATGAATGAATTATGGAATCAAATGATTAGATTTTATGACCCGATTGCGAAAAAATCACGGAAATGAGCCGTGAAATTCGAAAAACAAGACGCAAAACCGCGGAAACTGACTTGCATTCTCTGCGAAAATGTGATTTGATAAACAATGCTCTTATTTGCTTCTTTGAACAGCGCCAGCACGCGGCGGGAGGTCGGGCATGGTATCCAGAAAATACGTCGGGGATTACCGGCTTGAGAACGTGCCCGATCGCCGGGGAAAGCTCAAAACGGTCCCGGTCTATCGGGGCCCGCTCTTCCGTTTTTCAGCCGATGAAAAAACGCTGAAAACAGCAAAAGGGCGCGTCCTGGCTTTGACGGCGGTGCTGACGGCGGCGATGCTGGTAACGCTGCTCCTGCCCTCCGAGCTTTTGCAGCGGCTCTATGTGGTGATGCCGCTGGTGCTTAGCATCATACCCGCGATGCTGCTTTGGACTGGCGTATATCATCTTTTCACCGCCGGTCCCGCCGTTCCCAGGGATAAATGCGACAAGATCCACAATCGCTTCGCCGGCTGGAGCGTTGTGCTGACGGCCCTATCCGCCCTGTCCCTGTTCGGGCAGCTTGCGTCGTATTTCACCGGTTCTGCGGCGGATATTCCCGTCACGTTCTGCACCGCGGTCATGGCTGCCTGCGCGGCCTGGCTGTTTGCCGGAAAGAAGGACCTGCGGATGGAGGAACTTCCGCCGGAAGAACGGATCTCTGCTTGATCTGCTTATTGCAGCCAACCGGCTGTGATATAGAATCCGAATTTCAACACAGGAGGAAAATTATGAACACCAGGAAACTGACTGCGCTCCTGCTCTGTCTCGTGATGCTGGCCGCGCTCCTCGCGGGCTGCGGCGGCAATACGGACGATCCCGGCAAGAGCAGCACGACGCCCACCGCTGCACCCACTGCAGCGCCCACCGCCGCCCCCACCGCGGCGCCCACCCAGGCTCCCGAGCCCACCGCTGAGCCCGAGCCTCAGCCCACCGAAAAGGTCCGGGGCGACACCCTGGCCGTGGGCTACAGCCCCTTCAATGCCAAGTTCTCTCCCTTCTTCTCCGAGACCGCCTATGACCAGGATGCCTGGGCCATCACCCAGATCAGCCTGCTGAACGGCGACCGCACCGGCGCCATCGTCTATCAGGGCATCGAGGGCGAGACCAGGAGCTATGACGGCACCGATTACACTTATTATGGGCCTGCGGATATGGTCGTCACCGAGAACGCGGACGGCACCGTTGATTTCGACTTCGTCCTGCGGGACGACATCGTCTTCTCCGACGGCGTGCCCGTGACCATCGACGACGTCATTTTCAGCATGTATGTCCTCAGCGACCCCACCTATGACGGCAGCAGCTCCTTCTTCTCCCTGCCCATCGAGGGCATGGACGCCTACCGCTCCGGTATGGACACGCTGCTCAACCTCATCTTCAACGCGGGCCGCGACAACACCGACTTCACCTATTTCACCGAGGAACAGCAGCAGAGCTTCTGGGCCAAGTATGACGCCGCCGCGCTGGGTCTGGCTCAGGAGATCACGGATTACTGCCTGGCTAACTACGCCGATTACGGCGCCGTGGACGTCGCTTCCTCCGCCGGCCTGTGGGGCTTTGACGTGCCCGAGGGCGGGACCGTCGAAGACTTCGCCGCTGCGCTGCAGGCTTCTTACGGCTCCGATATCGCCGGCATGATCAACACGGAAAACGCCGGCTCCACGGTGGACGATCTGTTCCCCAACCTGTCGGAATTCTCTGCTGCCGGCGTCACCACCGGTGAGAGCGCTCCGAATATCAGCGGCATTCAGAAGACCGGCGACAACAGCCTGCGTATTCATATGTACCAGGTGGACGCCACCTCCATCTATCAGCTGGGCGTGACCATCGCCCCCATGCACTACTACGGCGATACTTCCCTCTATGATTACGACAACAACATGTTCGGCTTCGTAAAGGGCGACCTGAGCACCGTCCGTGCCAAGACCACCCAGCCTCTCGGCGCCGGCCCCTACAAGTTCATCCGCTTCGAGAACGGCGTCATCAACTATGAAGCCAACGAGACCTATTATCTGGGCGCTCCCAAGACCAAGTACCTGAACTTCGTGCAGTGCACCACCGATGACGACAAGCTCAACGGCGTCGTCACCGGCACCATCGACATCACCGATCCTTCCTTCTCCACCAGCACCGTGAACCAGATCGAGACCTACAACGGCGGCAGCATCAACGGCAGCGTCGTCACCACCAACACCGTGGACAATCTGGGCTACGGCTACATCGGCATGAACGCCAAGGTCATGAAGGTGGGCAGCGATCCCGCCTCCGAGGCCTCCAAGAACCTGCGCAAGGCCTTCGGCACCCTCTTCTCCGTCTATCGTGACGTGGCCATCGACTCCTACTACGGCGAGCGCGCCAGCGTCATCAACTATCCCATTTCCAACACGTCCTGGGCGGCTCCCCGTCCCTCCGACGCGGATTACAAGATCGCCTTCTCCACCGACGTGAACGGCAACCCCATCTACACCTCCTCCATGAGCGCCGAGGAAAAGTATGCCGCCGCCGCGCAGGCCGCCCTGGGCTTCTTTGAGGCCGCCGGCTACACCGTGGAGGATGGCAAGCTCACCGCCGCTCCCGAAGGCGCCAGCCTGGAGTACACCTTCTGGATCCCCGCCGACGGCACCGGCGATCACCCCGCTTTCATGATCGTCACCGAGACCAAGAACGCTCTGGCCGAGATGGGCATGAACCTCATCATCAAGGACCTGACCAACTCCTCCGAGCTTTGGGATGCTCTTCGGGCGCAGACCGTGGCCTTCTGGGCCGCCGCCTGGGGCGCTGCCGTGGACCCCGACATGTATCAGATCTATTTCTCCGGTGATGCGGATCATGCCGCCGGCGGCTCCAACTATCAGTACGCCATCGACGACGCCGATCTGAACGAGCTGATCCTGGCCGCCCGCGCCACCTTCAACCAGGAGTACCGCAAGGCCATGTACAAGGCCTGCCTGGACATCATCATCGACTGGGCCGTGGAAATCCCCACCTACCAGCGTCAGAACGCCATCATTTTCAGCACCGAACGCGTGGATCTGGAAACGGTGACGCCGGACATCACCACCTTCTATGGGTGGATGCAGGAAGTCCAGAATCTTCAGATGAACTAAACGGCGATACAGGAAACCGCATCCCCGCTTCGGCGGGGATGCGGCTGGCGCCGTACAGCAAAAAGCGGCTCCAGAGCGAGCCGCTTTTTGCTGTATGACGGCATAGGGGAAATCCCACCCCGAAAATACGTCCGGGAACGGAGGTCAGACCGTGCACAAGTATATCATCAAGCGCCTGATCTATTCGGTGATCATCTTCTTTTTTGTGATGCTGATCATCTATGTGATCCTGCGCTGCCTGCCCACGTCCTACATCGAGCGCGTCGCCCTGCAAAAATCCATGCAGCCCAATTCCAAGAGCTATGAGGAATGGATGGCGCAGCTGACGGCCATGTACGGCATGGACAAGGGCTACCTGATCGGCTATATCAACTGGCTGAAGAACTTCTTCACCGGGAATTTCGGCGACAGCTGGTTCTGGACCGTGCCGGTGGTGGAGGAATTCCACAAGACCATCTGGCTCAGCTTCACCATGGGCGTCATCACCATGTTCTTTGAGCTGATCATCGCCATCCCCCTGGGCATCATCGCCGCCACGAAGCAGTATTCCAAGACGGACTATGCGGTTTCCATCATCGCCCTTGCAGGCATTTCGCTGCCCACCTTCTTCTTTGCTTCCCTGCTGAAGCTGGTGTTCTCCGTGAAGCTGGGCTGGTTCGATCTGTTCGGCCTCGTAGGGCGAAACTATGCGCAGCTGGACACCTGGGGGCAGTTCCTGGACAAGGCGCACCATCTGGTGCTGCCCATCGTCACGCTGGTGGTGCTGAGCATCGGTTCTCTCATGCGCTACACCCGCACCAACATGCTGGAGGTGCTGAATGCGGACTACATCCGCACCGCCCGCGCCAAAGGCCTCAGCGAGCGGAAGGTCATCTACCGCCATGCTTTCCGCAACACGCTGATCCCCCTGGTCACCATCGTGGGCGGCAGTCTTCCCGGCCTTTTCTCCGGCGCGCTGATCACCGAGACCCTCTATTCCATCCCCGGCATCGGCTATGCCTCCTATCATGCCATGGTGGCGGGGGATATTCCGTTTTCTATGTTCTATCTCGCGTTTCTTGCCATTCTGACGCTCCTGGGCAATCTGATCTCGGACCTGCTGTATGCCGTGGTCGATCCCCGCGTGCGGCTGTCCTGAGAAGGGAGGGAAAGCAATGAGCGACAAGATGGAAGAAAAGAAGCTGAACGAAAATCCTGCGTCCAAAGCGGAAAGCTACGCTCTGGACGATGAACGCCGCGTCAAGGTCCTGTCACCCGGCACGATGGTCGCCAAGCGCTTTTTCCGCAACCGCATCGCCGTGGTGGGTCTGGCCATTCTGGCCTTCATGTTCCTCTTTTCCTTCCTGGGCGGCGTGCTGAACCCCTATAAGCAGGATCAGCTGTTCTATACCACGACCTATCAGAAAAAGGACTTCGCCGGCGCGGTGAAGAATGAGGAGACCCGCTTCATGGGAGCGGAGGGGCAGAAATTCGATTCCATCATCCAGGCCCAGGCGGTGCTGGGCATCACCACGCACAAGGACGTGGTGACCTATAAGGAAGTGAATTACCATATCACCCAGGAGGGCGAGGAATTCTGGTCCGTTTCCCTGGACGACGGAACGATCATCGGCATCGCCTATAAGGATGTGGTTTCCTCCAGCGTTGCCGGAGCCAGCCTGGATTTCCCATTTGTCTATGAGGTCTTGAAGGCTTACTGCAACGATCGGCCTTCTTTCTCCCTGGACGGCAGGGAATATACCATCAGCGAGGGCGGTCTGGTGGAAACCGATGGAGGCGAGGAAGTCGCTTTCATCAGCCGCTATATCATTTCTGCCATCATGCCGGATATCTTCCTCTCCCGCGAGCTGCAGGAGGAACTGGCGGTCGCCCTGGAAAACGGGGACGAGGAATTCGCCTTCACCGACGAGGACGGCGTCACCAGCGAATACTATATCTCCTATAAGCCGGACATCAAAAACTGGGTCATCCTCCAGGAGACGCCCACCCGGACCTATGACCAGTATTCCTATCCCAACAAGACCCATCCCCTGGGCACCGACGTCAACGGCATGGATATGCTGGCCCGCCTCATGTACGGCGGCCGCGTATCCCTGGTGATCGGCTTCATCGTAGAGTTCATTTCCCTGGTCATCGGCGTCATCCTGGGCGGCCTGGCAGGTTATTTCGGCAAGTGGGTGGACCAGCTCATCATGCGCGTCGTGGATGTGTTTTACTGCATCCCCTCCACGCCCATCATCATCATTCTGGGCGCGGCCATGGACGCGATGGCCGTGGACCCCCGCATCCGCATGCTCTATCTGATGCTGATCCTGGGCTTCCTGGGCTGGCCGGGGATGGCGCGGCTGGTCCGCGGTCAGATCCTCTCTCTCCGGGAGCAGGAATTCATGGTGGCCGCCGAGGCCAGCGGCATCCGGGTTTCCCGCCGCATCTTCCGCCACCTGGTGCCCAACGTCATCCCGCAGCTCATCGTCAGCTGCACCATGGGCATCGGCAGCACGATCCTCACCGAGGCGACCCTGAGCTTCCTGGGCCTGGGCGTCAAATTCCCCTTCGCCTCCTGGGGAAATATCATCACCGACGTCAACAACACCTTCGTGCTGACCAACTACTGGTTCATCTGGATCCCGGCCGGCTTCTGCATCCTGCTGACCGTGCTGGCCTTCAACCTGGTGGGCGATGGACTTCGGGACGCTTTCGACCCGAAGATGAAGCGGTAAGGAGGGAGGAAGCGACATGGCAGACAAAAACGACAGCTATCTCTCCGCAAGGGAATCCCGCCGTATTTCACGGGAAAACCGGAAGATCACCAATGAATTCGAAAAGAAGCGCAAGCGCAAGAACGTACCGGAGTCGGAGTATCTCACGAAGATGCACGATCCGGACAATATGGTGGAATTCGATAACCTCCACACCTATTTCTTCACGGACACCGGCGTCGTTCACAGCGTCGACGGCGTCACCTTCGAGGTGCCCGTCGGCAAGACCGTGGGCGTGGTGGGGGAGAGCGGCTGCGGGAAAAGCGTCACCAGCCTCTCCCTGATGCAGCTGCTGCAGCGTCCGCAGGGTCAGGTCGTGGATGGGGAGATCCGCCTCAATCTGGGCGATAAAGCCTATGACGTGACGAAAGCCCCCAACGACGTCATGCAGCACATCCGCGGCAACGTGGTCTCCATGATCTTCCAGGAGCCCATGACGGCGCTGAATCCGGTGTTCCGCATCGGAGAGCAGATCGGCGAGGTGCTGCAGCTCCACAATACGGAAAACCGCAGCGAGGAAGAAGTGAAGCAGCGGACGCTGGAGCTGCTGGAGATGGTCGGCATCGCCAACTCCGAGGGCGTTTTTCGCATGTATCCCCATGAGCTCAGCGGCGGCATGCGTCAGCGCGTGGTCATCGCCATGGCGCTGGCCTGCAATCCCCGGGTCATCATCGCCGACGAACCCACCACCGCCCTGGACGTGACGATCCAGGCGCAGATCCTGGACCTGCTGCGTCAGCTCAAGGATAAAACCAACGCCTCCATCATCTTCATCACCCACGACCTGGGCGTGATCGCCGAAATGGCGGATTTCGTGGTGGTCATGTATGCCGGGCGCATCGTGGAAAAGGGGACCGCGGAGGATATCTTCTATCATCCCGCCCACCCCTACACCATCGGGCTGATGAATTCCAAGCCGGTGGTGGGCAAGAAGGTGGAGGAGCTCTACTCCATCCCCGGCAAGGTGCCCAATCCCGTCAATATGCCGGATTACTGCTATTTCCGCGATCGCTGCGAGATGTGCGTGGAGAAATGCAGCGGGAAGTATCCGGAGACGGTGCAGATTTCCGGGACGCATTTTGTCAGTTGTTACCGCTATTACGAGCAGAAGCAGGGAGGTAAATGAGATGGCGAACGAAAAATCCGAATACCTCCTTGAGGTCAAAAACCTGAAGAAATATTTCCCCATCAAGGGCGGCCTCCTGTCCCATACCGTGGGCCAGGTCAAGGCGGTGGACGGCGTCAGCTTCCGCATCAAGCGGGGCACCACCATGGGACTGGTGGGGGAGAGCGGCTGCGGCAAGTCCACCGTAGGCCGCACCATCCTCCGTCTGCTGGAGAAAACGGACGGGGAAGTGATCTTCGACGGGGAAGATGTGTTCAGCCTCACCCGCCAGGAGCTGCGGAAGATGCGCACCAGGATGCAGATCATTTTCCAGGACCCTTATTCCAGCCTGTCCCCCCGTCTTCCCATCAGCGAGATCATCGGCGAGGCGGTTCGCGAGCATAATCTCGTGCCCGCCAATGAATTCGACGACTATATCACCAAAATCATGAAGGAGTGCGGCCTTCAGGAATACCATAAGGACCGCTATCCACATGAGTTCTCCGGCGGTCAGCGGCAGCGCATCTGCATCGCGCGGGCCCTGGCGCTGAATCCGGAATTCATCCTCTGCGACGAGCCTGTGTCCGCCCTGGATGTGTCCATCCAGGCGCAGATCATCAATCTGCTGCGGGACCTGCAGAAGCAGTTCGGACTGACCTATCTGTTCATTTCCCACGACTTATCCGTGGTGGAGCACATTTCCGACACGGTGGGCGTCATGTATCTGGGCAGCATGGTCGAATTCTCGGAAACGGAGAAAATCTTCGATCATCCCCTCCATCCCTATACGGTCGCCCTGTTTTCCGCGATCCCGATCCCCGACCCCAATTACAAGATGAAACGGATCGTCCTGCAGGGCAGCATCCCCTCGCCGGCGAACCCGCCCAGCGGCTGCAAATTCCATACCCGCTGCGAGAAGTGCATGGAACTCTGCAAGCATGTATCCCCGGACTGGGCGGAGGTTGAACCCGGTCACTTCTGCGCCTGCCATCTGTATAACAGCGCTGAGCGGAATGCACAGCTGGAAGCGGAAATGAAGCAGAACGCTGCGGCGCAAGTGAAGCAGGCCGGTTGAAATGGCCAGGAAACGCAAGGTCTATGATGACGACGACGGACGCACCATCGCCGACATGAATGTGGAGGGCATGCCCTGGTATGACCGGGACCGGCGTGACCGGACGGAAACCGGGGAACGGAAGCCTCCGATGGACCGCACGCAGCGGCAGGCTACGGTGACTGCCGTCGTCCTTGCCGCGCTGCTGATCGCGCTGGTCTTCGGCGTCGGCTACTTCGTCGTCATCTTCCTGATGGATTCGCTCTGGAGATAAGCTTCTGCCCCCGCTTCCATAAGAAGCGGGGGCGGCAATTATCAGAAAAAACTCTTGCTTTCTCTCCGGTCCTAAGATATAATGCTTGGCGGAAAAGGGAGTAACTTGCGGCTTATCAGCCGTGGCTGCAGCGTCAATACGATGGGGGACATCCGCCGCAGCCTTAATGAGTGAGACTTTTGCTTTTATGCAAAGGTCTTTTCTTTTACCCATTCCGGAAGGAGAAGCGATATGCAGCGGTATCTTGAGACCCCGGAGCAGGTCCTGCAGGAACTGGAATCCACTCCCCAGGGCCTGAGCGCAGCGGAAGCGGAAGCGAGACTGGCAAAAAACGGAAAGAACAAACTGGAAGAGGGAAAAAAGGACAGCCTGCTGAAGCGCTTCTGGAAAGCGCTGTGTGATCCGATGATCTTCATGCTGCTGGGCGCCGCTCTGATCTCCACCGCGACGACGGTGTATCAGAATGTGGTGCAGCATGAAAACGAGAGCTATGCCGATCTGTTCATCATCCTGTTTGTGGTCATCATCAACACCGTCCTCAGCGTCGTACAGGAGGGTAAGGCGGCGGAAGCCATCGACGCCCTGATGGAGATGACCGCCGCCACCAGCAAGGTCATGCGGGACGGCCTCATCAAGGTCATCCGCAGCGAAGACGTCGTCGTCGGCGACGTGGTGGTCCTGGAGGCGGGCGACGCCGTTCCTGCGGACTGCCGCATCCTGGAAAGCTACAGCATGAAGGCGGAGGAATCCGCCCTCACCGGTGAAAGCGTGCCCGTAAACAAGCTGGTGGACGCGCTGATGCTGAAGGATTCGCAGAAGGATGTTCCCCTCGGCGACAGGAAAAACATGCTCTACAGCGGCAGCACGGTGGCCTACGGCCGCGGCACCGCCGTCGTCACCGCCACCGGCATGGACACGGAGATGGGTAAGATCGCCAGCGCGCTGAACATGGCGGAGGATGAAAAGACCCCCCTGCAGAAAAAGCTGGCGGCGCTATCCAAATCGCTTACCAAGCTGGTCCTGGGGATCAGCATCTTCGTCTTCCTCTTCGGCGTTGCGCGGGAGATTTTCTTCTCGCCCGGAGAGACAGCAGTATTCAGCATGATCCTGGATACCTTCATCATCGCCGTGGCCCTGGCCGTCGCCGCGATCCCGGAAGGGCTTCCCGCGGTGACCACCATCATCCTGTCCATCGGCGTCACCAGCATGTCCAAACGGCAGGCCCTGATCCGGAAGCTGACGGCGGTGGAGACCCTGGGATGTACCCAGATCATCTGCTCGGACAAGACCGGCACGCTGACGCAGAACAAGATGACCGTGGTGGATACCTATACGGACGATCCTCTGCTCCTGGCGAAAGCCATGGCCTGCTGCAGCGATTCCAAACGGGGTCTGGGCATGCATGAAGCGGTGGGGGAGCCCACGGAGAACGCGCTGGTGAACCACGCCCATGATCTGCGTCTGTACAAGGACGAGCTGGACGAAACCTGCCCGCGCATCGGAGAAGCTCCCTTCGATTCCATACGGAAGATGATGAGCACCGTCCATCAGGAGAAGGACGGCATCCGGCAGTACACCAAGGGCGCCTGCGAAATGCTGCTCCAGTGCTGCACCGGCTATGTGAAGGACGGCCAGGTGCTGCCCATGACGGAGGAATACCGGCAGGCAGTCGTCAGGCGGAACAAGGAATTTGCGGACCGCGCGCTTCGTGTGCTGGGCGCTGCCTACCGCGACTGGCAGGCGGCTCCCGGCGACTATGCAGCTGAGACGCTGGAGCAGCAGCTCATCTTCATCGGTTTCGTGGGCATGATCGATCCCTGCCGGCCCGAAGTCTATGACGCGATCACGGAATGCCGCAGCGCCGGCATCCGCCCGGTGATGATCACCGGCGACCATCGGGATACCGCCGTCGCCATCGCAAAGGACCTGGGCATCATCAAGGATGAATCGGAGGCCATCGAAGGCGCGAAGCTGGAGGACATCAGCGACGAGGAACTGGTGGAAGCCGTCACCCGCTATTCCGTCTATGCCCGTGTGCAGCCGGAGCACAAGACGCGCATCGTGAGAGCGTGGCAGGCCCGCGGCATGGTCGTCGCCATGACGGGCGACGGCGTCAACGATGCGCCCTCCATCAAGGCGGCGGATATCGGCGTGGGCATGGGCATCACCGGGACGGATGTGACCAAGGGCGTCAGCGATATGGTCCTGGCGGACGACAATTTCGCTACCATCGTCAACGCGGTGGAAGAAGGCCGAAAGATCTATGACAATGTGCACAAGGTCGTGCAGTTCCAGCTGCTTACCAACCTCTGTGAGATCGTCACCGTCTTTGCCGCATCCATGCTGGGGTTCAAAATCTTCAGCGCAGCGCATCTCCTCTGGATCAATATGGTGACGGACTCCGCCCCCGGTCTGGCTCTGGGCATGGAACGGGCGGAAGAAGGACTGATGAAGCGCAAGCCCCGGCCCGCCGACGAAAGCCTGTTTTCCAATGGCAGCGGCGCGGTAATGCTGGTGCAGGGCATCATCATGGGCGTGCTGATCTTCTTCTCTTTCCTTTTCGGCGAATGGCTGGAAAATGGCCGATGGGCCTTAACCGCCAGTGCGGACGGCACGACGATGGCGTTCCTGACCTGTAATTTCTCTCAGATGTTCAGCGCATTCAACAACCGCAGCCTGACAGGTTCTATCTTCAGGATGAAGCACCAGAACTGGTGGCTCTGGGGCGCTTTGCTCTGGACCATCGTGCTTACATGCGGCGTTCTCTTTATTCCCCCGCTTTGCCGGCTTTTCGGGCTTGCTTCCATCAGCTTCAAGGAATTCGTGATCGCCCTCGGCTTTGCATTCATCAACATTCCCGTGTCGGAGATTGCAAAGCTCATCAGGAAAGGAAAAAAGAAGAATGCTGACGCTTAAAAACGGCAACGGATATCAAATAACCCTGCTGGAGACGGGAGGCGCCATCCAGTCGATCCTCATGCCGGACAGAAACGGCGTCCCGGGAGATATCGTCCTGGGCTTCGACGACCCTGCCGATTATCCCGGGCGGGGGAGTATTGGGGCCTTTGTGGGGCGCTACGCAAACCGCATCGCCGGCGGCGCCTTTTCCCTGAACGGCAGGACATATGAAATCACGAAAAACGAGGGGAAGAATACCCTCCATGGCGGTCACGGATATCACCTGCGGCCCTGGAAGCTGGAGAAGACGGAGGCGGGCGCAAGGCTGTCCATCTTCGACCCGGCGGGCTCCGAAGGCTTCCCGGGAAACGTGACCGTCTCCGTGGATGTGACGCTGACGGAGGATAACGAGCTCATCTTCGACTACACTGCGACCACGGACGCCGACACGGTGATCAATCTGACGAATCACAGCTATTTCAACCTCTCCGGCGGTGATCAGGTCCTGGATCAGGAGCTGTATCTCAACGCCGACAGTTATCTGGAAGTCGATCAAGGCCTGATCCCTACGGGGAAGCGGGTGGACGTCAGCGGAACGGATTTTGATTTCCGCACCCGCCGTCCCATTGCCAGCGGCAAATACGATCACTGCTTCATTCTGAATCACGGCGGCATCCAGGCGGAGGCCTGGGATCCGCTGAGCGGCAGGGGACTGCGCATGGAGACGGATCAGCCAGCCGTTCAGTTCTATTGCGGCGGCGGTCTGGGCGGAACCCGCGGAAAGAACGGAAGGGTCTATCAGCCCTTTGCGGGCTTCTGTCTGGAAACGCAGCACTTTCCGGATGCGCCGAATCACCCGGATTTTCCCTCGACGCTTTTGTGCTCGGGGGAGACGTTCCGGACGAGGACGAAATACGCATTCTTTGTTGCGTAAAACCTTCAAGGCAATACCGCACAATTCTCGGCACGCATCTTGCTTGCATAATGTTCCGTCATATTGCCCGAAAATCTTGGCCAATACAGGAAGTATTCCCCGCGATTTTCAGACAATCTGACGTAAATTCTGACTGCGCAATCTGCGCACCAGAATTATGCGGTATTGCCTCAATTAAAAAGAAAATGAAGAGCGGTTTGGCACAGTCCATGCCGCTCTTCATTATTGTGTTGAATTTATCCAGGGAATACTGTATAGTAATTAGCGTATATGATGAAAATTCCGTGCGGACAGCGGTGCCGGACGCAGCGGATAAGGGTTATTCTCTGCGGATGCGCACGGTACAGAGCGTGATGAACAGATTCAGCACCAGGTCATTGAGCCGTTCCAAGCGCAGCTGAAGACCGGGGATGGCTTCTTCGCTGATCCGAAAATCAACAAACCTGCGCATGAACATATCCGGCTCGTTCTCGGGAAAGGACTTTTCGATGCCCTCCGCAGACATCATGGAGCGCATTTCCCGTCCGATTTCCCGATAAAGCGCATTGACCCGCTTGGCGTGCAGCTGCCGCTCCAGGCTGGCCTCCTCGCCGGTTTCTTCCGCGATCCGCTGCAGGTATTTTGCCCTGGCAATGGCGGAACGCATGTTCTGCGACAGGCAGATCCACTGATTCAGCAGAGCGTCTGCCTGGGGTGAGTATTCGCTCATCTGGTCGCTTCCTCTCTGTTAACGGAAAATCCCCGCAAGTGTTTATTCAGTCAGAAATCCTCGATCGCCAACTGCTGTCATGACCGGACAGCAGCACATGATGGGAAGTGCGATAATGAAAGAAAAGTATAATCTGAGTAAGGATCAGAAAGAAGCCTACTGCAGCCTGATGACCGGTTTGCTTTCCATGCTTCGCATCCGTCTCGGCATGACGCAGGAGGAACTGAGCAAGGTCAGCGGCGTCAGCAGGGTCACGATCTCCCAGATCGAATCCGGTCGTGCCAAGATGAACTGGCTTCATTTCACCGCGTTGATGATGGTCTGCAATGCGGACCGGAATGCGAAGGAGTTCCTCTATGCCAACGGGCTGCTGGATGATCCGCTGCTGCGCTTCTATCAGGTCAGCAGCTCCCAGCCCCAGCTGAACGTGACGGTCGATCCGGAGATCATCAGCTTTTTGAAGGAGTATATTACAGAATAATCGGTAAATCAACAGAAAACTGGCAACGGCGGCTGCATTTGCAGCCGCCGTTTTGTGTGTACAGGAGACTAGCGCTCATAGACGAGGGATACTTCCCGGTCGTCCATCGCCCGCTCCAGGGCGGTGCGCAGGGTGCTCAGGTTGCTGGCGTAAATATAATACTCCACATTTCCGTCCATCATGCAGGCATACTGCCGCTCGTTGATCTTGTGGAAGCTCATAAAACGTTCCGTTCCGTCCTTCAAACGGATGGTAATGGAGCTCACATAGTTTTCCTCATAGGTCGTGTCGGGAGAGATGGAGTTCACCTGGCGGAAGTTGAGGGTCCTGCTGTAGATGCGCTTGGTGTTCGTTTCACCCACATCCTTGCCGTTGATATGGCTGCAAGTACGCACCACTTCAACGCCGGAACCGGTCACATCGTCGTATTCATACAGCACCATCTCATAGACTTCGCCGTCGATATTGTAGATCACAGAGTCCACATCCCGGATACGGACGACCCAGGGCGTGCGTATCTGCAGGTCCATGTAGTTCAGTGTGATCCAGTCGAAATTGGTTTCCTTCTCGTTCAGTATCGTCAGATAATCCGTCTCTCCGGCCATAAAAGCGTCGTACTGTCGGGCGACGGCCGCGATGCACTTATCCTCATTGGCGATGCCGATCACCAGCTCCAGGCTGTGACCGCTGCTGTCTTCCACAAAGAGCCGGGCAGGCTGGTCCAGCCCGAACTCATGGATCCGCTCCATCGTCGTGATATTGCCCGCGATATTTTCCGTGGAGATCGTGGCCAAAACGTCCAGAAGCGCTTCGACGGTTTCCGAGGTGCAGGGGGAGACAAAGGGCTGGAGCATCATATAGGCGGAGGAGGTGATATTGCCCTCCATGCTCAGGTCTTTGTCCAGCACGACTTCGATCTTGACGCCGTCCCGCCGGGTAAGGATGAAGTGGGTGAGATTCGTATAGATTTCCTTGTCCTCATAGGTGGGGAAGGAATCCACGGCGATGTATTCGTGGGGCGGACGCGTCATCAGGCTGGTCAGATAGCCGCCGATGGTATAGACCGTGCTGTCGTGATCGGTATTTGCGTAGTAGTAATTCTGCACAGGCGTCTCGTTTCCCACGAAGATCGTGGTGGAGCTGCCGTCGTCAAAGCCGATGGTGACGGAAAAACGGGGATCATCCAGCCCGTAATCGCTCAGGTCCTTCGGGTTTTCTTCGATCTTTGAGGTGGCGGTGATCGCCGAGACGGTGAACATGATGGAGCGAAAGCGGGAAGAATTATAGCCGAAGAAGGAATCCTCCGGGGTCGCGGTAAAGCTGTAGCTCCCATCGTCTTTCTTTTGGGCGTGAATGACGAATTCGCTTCCGTCTTCATAGTGAAAAGCAAGGTCGGAGACCTCGTTGCCGCTGCGGCGGACCAGATAATAGACCGGTTCTTCCGTCGGCGTCGGGGTCGCTTCGATGACGACTTCCTTTTCCGGAAAGACATATTTCAGCAGGACAAAGGCAAGGGCCAGCACCACCACCGCAGCGGCGGCAATGACGATGCGTCGGATATTCTTGGACATTACAGGTGTCTCCTTTTGGACCAGATCAGGATACCCGCCGCCAGGATCAGCAGAGGAAGGGCGATGACGACGATGTAGAGCACCAGGCGGCTCTGCCAGCTGAGGATATTCAGCATGGTGGATTCAAAGTCCTTGTCCGGGATCACTACGCCGTCGCTGTATTCGCTGATATAGTCCAGCACATGCTCCACAAACTGACCGTTGAGATAGTTGCTGGCCTTCAGCACGCTGTCGGAGAGCATACCGGCGGAGCAGAAAAGGATATCGCCGCGGGTGTAGTTCATATTCTTGTCCGTAGCCAGATACTCCGAGATGACGCACATATTGAAGGGGCCGGTCTGATCGTTTTCTTCATCGTAGTCGTAGCCAAGGGTGATCTCGTCCAGGTCCTTGGTGTAGGAACGGCGGGAGGAGGTCATCAGGACCGCCAGATTATGGGAGCCGGTTTCGGTGCCCGTCAGGTCGATGGGCATACAGGCGGGGACGATGGCAAAGTAGTTTTTCGTGTTCAGCCGGTCGGTGACGTTCTTGATGTTGGTGATGGTGGGGACCACATAGAAGGGCATGTTGCTGATGCTCTGATAGTTGTCCAGGATATACTCGCTGCGGTAGTGGACGCCCCATTCCTCAAAGAAGCCGGTAAGATTCGTCAGGCTGACGCTGGTTTCCGGCGAGAGAGCGACGATGGCGTCGCCGCCGCGCTTGAAGAAGGCGTCCAGCTTCTCGATCTCGTCCGGGCCGTAGTCCGTCTCAGGCGCGTTGATGATGAGAAGGGTGCATTCCTCCGGAATCTCATCCTGGGCAAGGATGATGACCTGGGTGTCGTAATTCATCTTGTTCAGGATGCTGTCCAGCTGATCCTTGGAATAATCCTCGCCGTGGCCCCGGAGCCAGCAGGCGGTGTTGACGGATTCCTGGGTCACGAACAGCAGGGAGGAGGTCAGCTGCTGCTCGGCACGGATGCCGACGAAGTAGCTGATGTTGGATTCCTCGTCCACCTTGATGTTGTAAAGGCTGTTGGGCGACATGGATTTCTTCCGAAGATCGCTTTCCACAATGATGTAATTGTTGCCCAGATCGCCCAGATCGTTGTACTGCTCAAAAATCTTGGGGTTCATGTTGGGATTGATGTAGCGGACCTTGATCTTGCCGCCGCCCAGCGCTTCATATCGCTGGAGGATCTCATAAACATTGCTGAGCATCTGCTCGGCGTCGCGGAAAACCGTCTCATCCGCCAGGACGGTGATGGTGACGTCCCGCGTCATGTCGTCGATGATTTCCTTCGTATCCTCGGAAATCTCGAAAAGGTGCTCCTTCGTCATATCGAATTCCCACACAAAGCGGTCGGTCATATAACCCAGCAGCACATTGACGAGGATGATGGCAATGATGAAGATGACGGTGAAGATGGTAGCCAGGGTCCCGTATTTGAATTTCCGGCTTTTGATCTCTTCTTCTTCGGCGGCCAGCGCTTCGTCGATCAGGCCTTCATTCAGGATTTCGTCGTCCTGTTTTCTTTTCATGATATCTCGATCTGCCCTCGGGCAGCTCCTTTCTTGGGAATGGGGGCCGCAGTCTCTTTGCGCCCTCGGTGATGGTCAGGGAAGGGGGTCAGCTCCAGCGCTTCTTTTCCAGAACCCGGACCGTCAGGAAAAGGAAGACGGCGGCGGCGCAGAGATAGAAGAAAAAGTCGGCTACGGAAAACACACCCACATAGAAGGTGTTGTAGCGGCGGAAGATGGAAATCCAGTAGAGGATGCGCTTCAGCCAGGTAAGGTTGATGAGACTGTAGGCGTAGTCCATCAGGAACAGGAACACGTTGATGGCCAGCGTGGCGATGTTGGCAACCAGCTGGTTCTCCGTCAGGGAGGAGACGAAGGTGCCGATGGCGATGAAGACCGCGCCGACGGCGAGAAGGGCGATGTAGTTGCCGAAGATGATCGCGCCGTTGGGCGTGCTGACGGCAGCGATGATGATGACCTGGATCAGCAGCAGCGCCAGGGAGATCACATAGACCGTGTAGGCCGCCAGGAATTTCCCCATGACGATGCCCGCCGGCTTCACGGGGGCGGTCAGCAGCAGCTGATCCGTTTTCTGCTTGTATTCCTCGCTGAAGGTGCGCATCGTCAGGACGGGCGCCAGAACGATAAGCGCGTAGAACATGACGGAAAAGACGGTCGTCAGCCGGTTTTGCGCCGTCATCATATTCTGGATGTAGAAGACCAGGTTCATCACAAAGACGAACGCGGCGATGAACACATAGCCGACGGGGGAGGTGAAATAGGCGCGCAGGTCGCGCTTGTAAATGGCAGACATCAGTCATCGGCCTCCTTTCCTTGCTCGTCGTCGCCGGAAGCCGGTTCGCCGCCGCTGACATTGAGGGCGGTGTCGGCGGAAAGCTTCCTGGGCGCTTTGTTCTGCGGGTTCCGCTGACGTTTCTTTTCCTCCACCAGGGAAAGGAAGATATCCTCCAGACTGAGGTCCATGCTCTTGAGCTGGAGGATGGGGTATCCTGCCTTTGCCAGCGCGATGAACATGGGCTTGCGGATGTCCACATTGGGCTTGGCCTCCACCAGGAAGTCGTAGGAGCCCTTCTCCGCCTGCACCGTCACGTCCGCGAACTGCACGCCGTCGATGCTCCGCAGGATTTTCCGGACCATGTCCTGCGGGCCTGCCACGCGGACGGAGAGCTTTCGCTCGCCGGTGATCCGGGCGGAAAGGTTTTCCGGCTTGTCGTCGGCGACGATCTGCCCGTTGTTGATGACCAGCACCCGCTCGCAGATGGCGCTGACCTCCTGCAGGATATGCGTGGAAAGAATGATGGTGCGGTTTTTGCCCAGGTTTTTGATCACATTTCGTATCTCAATGATCTGTTTGGGGTCCAGGCCGACGGTGGGCTCGTCCAGGATCAGCACCTCGGGGTTGCCGATCAAGGCCTGAGCCATGCCGACACGCTGCTTATAGCCCTTGGAAAGGTTGCGGATGACCCGCTTGTACTGGTCCTTCAGCCCCACAAGCTCGCATATCTCCATCACGTGATCCCTGCGCTTCAGCTCCCGGACCGCTTTCAGGTCAAAGATGAAGTCCAGGTATTCCTCCACGGTCATGTCCAGGTAGAGCGGAGGCTGCTCCGGCAGATAACCGATCTGCTTCTTCGCTGCGATCGGGTCCTCCAGCACGTCGATGCCGCCGATCCGCGCAGCGCCGGAGCTGGCGGACAGATAGCCGGTGATGATGTTCATGGTTGTGGATTTGCCCGCCCCGTTCGGGCCGAGAAAACCCACGATCTCCCCGTCGCCGATGGTGAAGGAGAGGCGGTCGATGCCGCGTTTCTTACCGTAGGTCTTGGTCAGATTGGATACTTCGATCATCCTTCGTTTCCCTCCTGCTGTCGTGCCGCAGAGCCGCCGCGGGCTTCTTTCGCGGGGATGCACGGAAGCAAATGCTCCCAAAACGCTGCCATTATGCCATGCAATTATTACAATAGTATGAAGTTCGGCAAAATAGTGTGTAAACAGCTATTTTTCATTATAACATTCCCTTTCCGTTTTTACAATAATTAAATACAGTATGTTTTCCCGGAAATGCTGTCGGCGCAATCACAGACCGGCTGTGCCGGCACGTTGAACAGCGGATGATCTTTTGCTTTTCCGGTACTTTATTTTTTCACAATCGGGTGATATAATAATTTATTAGGATTATTCCAACAAGAACGACAAGGCGGATCAAATCATATGAGCATCGTTACGAAACTTTTCGGGACCCGTTCCAGCAGAGAGGTCAAGAAGATCATGCCTCTGGTGGAGAAGATCGAAGCACTGGAGAAGGAATACAAAGCCCTCACGGATGAGCAGCTGAAGGCGAAGACGCCGGAATTCAAGCAGCGTCTGGCCGCCGGCGAAACCATGGACGACCTCCTTCCCGAAGCCTTCGCCGCCGTGCGGGAAGCCGGCGACCGGGTCCTGGGCATGCGGCATTTTCCCGTGCAGCTCATCGGCGGCATCGTCCTCCATCAGGGGCGGATCGCCGAGATGAAGACCGGCGAAGGCAAGACCCTGGTGGCGACGCTGCCGGCTTATCTGAATGCGCTGGGCGGCCAGGGCGTCCATATCGTCACGGTCAACGATTATCTTGCAAAGCGAGACAGCGAGTGGATGGGGAAGATCCATCGCTTCCTTGGCCTCAGCGTCGGTCTGATCGTCCACGGCCTCAGCAGCGACGAGCGCCGCGCAGCCTATGCCGCCGATATCACCTACGGCACCAACAATGAGCTGGGCTTCGATTATCTGCGTGACAATATGGCGGTCTACAAATCGGAGCTTGTCCAGCGCGGCCATGTGTTCGCCATCGTGGACGAGGTGGACTCCATCCTGATCGATGAGGCGCGCACCCCGCTCATCATCTCCGGCAAGGGGGATGAATCCACGGACCTCTATCAGCAGGCGGACGCCTTTGTGCGGCGTCTGAAAAAGATCGTCTATTCCAGCACGGATGAAAAGCAGGAAGAGGACGAAAACCTGGACGCGGATTACGTGGTGGATGAAAAGGCGAACACCGCCACGCTGACAGCCCGCGGCATCGCAAAAGCGGAGCAGCATTTCGGCATCGAAAACCTCGGCGACCTGGAAAACAGCACCCTGAGCCATCACATCAACCAGGCGCTGAAAGCTCACGGCGTCATGAAGCGGGATGTGGACTATGTCGTCAAGGACGGAGAGATCATCATCGTCGACGAATTCACCGGGCGTCTGATGTTCGGCCGCCGTTACAATGAGGGCCTGCATCAGGCCATCGAAGCCAAGGAGGGCGTGAAGGTCCAGTCGGAAAACAAGACCCTGGCCACCATCACCTTCCAGAATTTCTTCCGCATGTACCACAAGCTCAGCGGCATGACCGGCACGGCCCTGACGGAAGAAGAAGAATTCAATACCATTTACAATCTGGACGTGGTGGAGATACCCACCAACAAGCCGGTGATCCGTGTGGATCATCCCGACGTCATCTATAAAAACGGCGAGGGGAAGGACACCGCCATCCTTCAGCAGATCAGCGAATGCCATCAAAAGGGCCAGCCGGTCCTGGTGGGCACCATCTCCATCGAAAAGAGCGAGCATCTGAGCCGCCTCCTGAGCCAGCGAAAAATACCGCACAACGTGCTGAACGCCAAGCAGCACGAACGCGAGGCGGAGATCGTTGCCCAGGCAGGCAAATTCGGCGCCGTTACCATCGCCACCAACATGGCCGGCCGCGGCACCGATATCATGCTGGGCGGCAACCCGGAATACATGGCCAAGAGCGACCTGCGCAAGGCGGAATACACGGAGGAGGAGATCACTGAAGCAACGGGCTACGGAGATGTGAAGGATGAGCGCGTTCTGGCGGCAAGAACGCTGTTCCAGGAATCCATGGCCCGCCACCGCGCGGAGACCTCCGCAGAGGCGGACAAGGTCCGGGCAGCGGGCGGCCTGTTCATCGTCGGCACCGAGCGCCATGAATCCCGCCGGATCGACAATCAGCTGCGCGGCCGAAGCGGCCGTCAGGGCGATCCCGGCGAGACCCGGTTCTATATCGCCATGACGGACGATCTGATGCGCCTGTTCGGCGGCGAGCGGGTCCAGTCCATGATGGAAAGCCTGGGCGTGGAAGACGACATGCCCATCGACAACAAGATTATCTCCAATGCCCTGGAAAACGCACAGAAGCGGGTGGAAAGCCGCAACTTCCAGTCCCGGAAGACGGTGCTGGAATTCGACGACGTCATGAACCAGCAGCGCGAGCTGATCTATAAGCAGCGCAAGCAGGTGCTGGACGGGGAAGACGTGAGCAAGAGCGTCCGCAACATGGTAGGCGACAGCATCGAACTGAACATGTCCGACGCTATGGCGGAAAAGGGCTATGTCAGCGACCTGAAGGAGCTGCAGGCCATCATCGCTCCCTATAAGGGCCTGTTTGTGAAGGAAGAAGATTTCCAGCCCAGCGTGGAGGAGCTCAACAACTATACAAAAGAGTTTCTCTCTCAGCGCCTGAAGGAGCTGGCTTTCGCGTTCCTGGACGCCAAGGAGAAGCGCTTTGGGCTGCTGCCCGGCACGGATACGCCCATCATGCGGGAACTGGAGCGGGTGATCCTGCTGCGGGTGGTGGACGAATACTGGATGGAGCATATCGACTCCATGGACGATCTCCGCCGGGGCATCGGCCTGCGGGGCTACGGCAATACCAAGCCCATCGACGCTTACAAGCAGGAAGGCTTCGAGATGTTCGACGCCATGATCAACGGCATCAAATCCGAGGTCTGCCGCCGCATCCTGACGGTGGAGATCAAGCGGCCCGAGGAGGATGTGCAGCGCAAACGCGTCGCCAGGGAATCCCTGAATAATCTGGGCGGCGGCGGGGAAAAGCAGCAGCCCATCCGTAAGACAAAGATCGGACGCAACGATCCCTGTCCCTGCGGCAGCGGCAAGAAATACAAATTCTGCCACGGAAGGGACCGCTGATGGAGGTTTCCCGTCATCTGTTTACCTCCCGCGCCGGCGGCGTGTCCGCCGGCGACTGGGCCAGCCTGAATCTGCGCCGCAACTGCGGTGACGATCCGGCCAACGTCCGGGAGAATTTCCGCCGGGTGGGGGAGATGATCGGCTGTAGCCGTTTCGTTTTCCTCAGCCAGCAGCACACGGACCGCATCCTTCATGTGGATGCCCGTGATGCCGTCACCGATATTTTCCAGCCGCTTCGGGAGGCGGACGGGCTGATCACCCGGACCCCGGAGCTGGCGCTCATGGTTTTTTCCGCCGACTGCGTGCCCATCCTGCTGGAGGGGGACGGGGTGATCAGTGCCGTCCACGCCGGTTGGCGGGGCACCGTCAAGGGCATCGCCGCCAAGGCTGTGCGGGAAATGGAATGTCCGCCGGAGCGTATCCGCGCCTGGATCGGCCCCAGCATCGGCGTCTGTTGCTATCAGGTGGGGAACGAAGTCCGTGAAGCCATGCGGAAATGTCTCGGCAGGGAAGCGGAACCCTTCATCGACCTCGACAAGGTCGACCTCAAGGGCTTCAACCGCCGCCTGCTGGAGCTATCCGGCGTGAAAAACATCGAAGTCAGCCCTATTTGCACCATGTGCAGCCATGAAGCATACTGGTCCCATCGCTATACCGCCGGGAAGCGGGGCGTTCAGGCAGGCGTGATCGTGCTGAACGGCAGGGAGGAACGAGCTTGAAGCGGATGCTGTTTCTTTTCCTTGCCCTGGTATTCCTCTGCGCCTGCAGTCTCCGGGCGCCGGAAGCCACCCCCGCGCCCACGGAAGCGCCGGACTGGCCGGAATATCCGCCCACGCCGTCGCCCCAGCAGCTGGTCACGCAGGAGGATTGGCCGGACGACGGAAAATTCACGCTGCGGTATGCCGACGCATCCTCCATGAACCCCTTCACCTGCGGAACGGAAGTCAATCGGCTCTTGAGCACGCTGTTATATGAGAACCTGCTGGGCGTTTCATCGGATTTTCAGGCGGAGGCCGCGCTTTGCACGGAGTGGACGACGCCGGACGACGGTCAGACCTTTTTGCTGACGCTGCGGGATGACGCCCGCTTTTCCGACGGAACCGACATGACCTATTGGGATGTGCTCTATTCCCTCAACCGCGCGCGGGAGGAAACCTCCTTTTACTGCAGCCGGCTGAAAAACGTCACGGACGTCGCCTGGACGGGTGAAAAGCTTCGGATCACGCTCTCCTCTCCGCAGCCGGATTTTCCCGTGCTGCTGGATGTGCCCGTCGTGAAGGAGGGGACCGCGTACAGGAGCCTTCCTCTGGGCAGCGGACCTTATGTATTTCAGGAGGACGACAGCGGGGCCTGGCTGCGCGCGAATCCCTTCAGCCCCTTATCGGACAGTCTTCCCTTTGCGCGCATCGAGCTGCGGTATTTCGCCGTGGAGGAGATGGCCAGCGCCTTTGCCTCCGGGGAACTGGACCTGCTGGTGTCCGATCCCGGCGTTATGGGGCAGAGCAGCTTTGATGGGGCGGTGCGCCGCAGCCTGCCTACCTCGATCCTCTATTACCTGGCCGTGAATCCCGCTTCCGACGCTCTGGCCGATCCTGCCCGCCGGAGGCTGGTGAATGCCGCCGTCAACAGGGGCAGCCTTTCCTCCATTCTGGGCGGAGACGCGACCTGGATGCCGCTGCACCCGCTGCTCACGGAAGCGGACGAAGCCGCGGCGAAGGCCTGGCTGCCCGCGGATTTCGGCGAATACTGCATTGAGATACTGACGGAGGACTATGACGGGGACGGGGTGCTGGAGTATTTCCGGGACGGCATCCCCACGCCCTTCAGCTTTCAGCTGCTTGTCTGCTCCGAGAACGAGGCGGCAACGGCAGCTGCCCGGAGCATCGCGGAAGACCTGAAGCGCAAGGGCATCCGAACGGAGCTGCGGCTTGTGGGAGATAATGATTTCCTCCAGGCGGTCAGGAGCCGGGATTACGACATGTATCTCGGTTCCATGAGGCTGACGGCGGATTTCGATCTGACGCAGCTCTTCGGGGAATACGGGGACGATATGCTGCTGAAGCTGGCGAAAGACCTCCGCGCTTCCACCGGCGAGGAGCGAAGGCAGATCGCATCGGAGCTGTGCGCCTATTCCGCGGAGACCTGCCGGGTGATCCCGCTTGTTTTTCAGCGGCGGATCATTTATTCCAGGCAGGGCTCCGTGCGGGAAACGGATCCCAGCTGGACGGACCCCTTCCGCGCCGTCACCGCGTGGGTGACCGCGGATCATTGAGAGAGGAGAACCAATGACAGACAGAGAACTGCTGAACATGGCCTTTGAGGCTGCCGAAAATGCTTATGCGCCCTATTCCGGACTGCGCGTCGGCGCAGCGCTGGAATGCTCTGACGGAAGCGTGTTCCTAGGCTGCAATGTGGAGAACGCCTCTTTCGGGGACACCATCTGCGCCGAGCGCACCGCCGTGGTCAAGGCCGTCAGCGAGGGCCGCCGCAGCTTCCGCCGGATCGCCGTTGCCGCCGCATCCCAGGAATACTGTCTGCCCTGCGGCAGCAGCCTGCAGGTGCTGCGGGAGTTTTCGGAGGATATGGAGATCCTGGCCGCCAAAAAGGACGGCCACTATGTCAGCTACCGGCTGAGCGCGCTGCTGCCCCGTGTTTCCATCAAGGAAGAAATGGACGGGATGCTCCGCCGTTCAGAGTAAACGCTCTGCCAGGCTTCGCAGGCGTTCCGCCGTTAGCCTGTTTCCCTCGGCGAGCTCCGCGCAGATTTCCCGCAGGTCGCTCCCGCCGGAAACGGCCCGGCGGAAGCTTTCCGCCTGCGCAAGCTCCGCTGCATACCGGCTTCTCAGGCTTCGGAGGAGCGTCGGCGGCTTCGGTTCTTCCGGCAGGCTGACAACGTGAATATCGCCCGTGCGCAGAAAAACCACGGTCTGCAGGCGTTTCAGCCGAATTCGTTTTTCCGAAAGGATCTGCCGCAGCGTTTCCTGCGCCGCTCTCGGCAGTCCCGTGCGCAGGAGCGCTTCATAAGCCCGGATGCTATGCGCTTCATCCTCTATCCATCTGCGGAGCTTCGCCTGCTCGTCCTTCGCCGGTAGGTCGCCGGTAACGCGCTCCCATACCGCCGCAAAGCCGGATTCCATCCATAACCATCTCCCCGGTCTTGATCTCGGACCATTCTATGAAGCAAAGGACGTGGAGGATACATGCCGAAGTTTTTTGCCCCCGACTGCGACCTGCGGGAGGCGCATATCACCCTTCGGGGAAAGCATGCGGAGCATCTGCGGGTCCTGCGCGTGCGGGAGGGGGAGGAGCTGATCGTTTCCGACGGACGGGGAACGGAAGCCCGCTGCGCCGTGGAAGCGGCGGATAAAGCAGGCTGCCTCCTGCGGGTGCTGGAGCTGCGCCCCATGACGGGAGAACCTACGGTCAGCGCCGTGCTCTATGCCGCGCTGCCGAAGGGGGACAAGACGGAAGTGATCGTCCAGAAGGCCGTGGAGCTGGGCGCGGAGGGGATCGTCTTTTTCCAATCCTCCCGCTGTGTGGCCCGGCCGGAGGAAAAAGCCCTTCGCGGAAAGCTGGAACGGCTCCAGAAGATCGCCGAAGGGGCGGCCATGCAGTCCGGCCGCGGACGTATCCCGTGGGTACGGTGGATTCCGCGCTTTCCGGAGATGCTGGGGGAGGCCTCCCGAGCCGGGCTGGCCGCCTTTCTCTGGGAAGAAGAAACGAGCCTCAGCCTCCGCGCCCTGATGAAAAGCAGACAGCCCTTTACCTCCGCTGCCCTGATCACCGGGCCGGAGGGCGGTTTTTCGGCGGAGGAAGCGGAAGCGGCGAAGGCAGCCGGCATCCCTGCCGTCACCCTGGGCACGCGTATCCTGCGCTGCGAGACCGCACCTCTCTGCGCCCTGACGGCGGTCATGTATGAAACCGGGAACCTGGACGGATAAGCGAAAAAACACAGGAAATTCGAGAGAAAAAAGACTTGCAATCAGAATGAAAATGTGTTAATATATCCTGCGTTGCAAAAAGAAGAGAAAGAGGTGAACTGAAGTGAAGGAAGGTATCCATCCTCAGTATTATCAGACTACCATC
>JAEETX010000107.1 GCA_016286665.1 Oscillospiraceae bacterium | reverse complement strand
CGACATCCAGTACCGCATGCTGGGCGGGACGCTGGTGGCGTCGTGACCCGCCCTCTTGTAAACTTCCCCCATTTACGGTAAAATCATTCGGAGCGCACCCGTGTGCGCTCCGAATAAGCATATATAGCCGCAGAGCTGTCAAACGGCGGCAGGAGAGGTGGAACCTGGGATAGACAGGGGACGGTTCTCTGTCTCCATTCGTCCCGATGCGGGAAAGACAAAGAACCGTCCCCTGTCTTTGAACCGGCGCATAAAACAGAAAAAGCAATCGCCGGTCAGGCCCCGTGGTCTGACCGGCGACGATTTTCATAAGATCATTTCACTGCGAACAGGTTGGGAAAAGCCTGGAAGCAGAGCTTGGTGAGGAAGCTGCGCTCCACGCATTCCGGCGAGAAGGGGCCGCCGGGCTGGGAAAGGCCGGGCAGCAGATGATAGGCCAGCCACAGCAGCACCAGGGCGATGATGGCCCCCTGGATGGCCCCCAGGATCGCCCCCAGGAGGGCGTTGACGGTGCCGATGACGGGGAGCTTGCGGATCAGAGGGTCCAGCACCCCGTCGAAGATCACCTTCACCAGGGCATAGGCCAGGATGGCGGCCACCAGAAACAGCAGCCAGCCCGCCAGCCGCTGGGCCACCACCTGAGAGGCCTCCTGCACGGCCACGCCGATGCCGTCCCTGGTCTGTCCCAGGCGCTGGGCCACCTGCTCGGTGACGTTCAGCTTCAGGAACTGGGGCAGGCTGACGCCGTTCAGAATTTCCGCCAGATTGTCCAGCATGTCCTCCAGGCCCAGGCTTTCCCGGATGTGGGTGAACCACTTGTCCAGAGCGGGGCCCAGCCACCGCTCCGCCACCAGAGCGCTGTAGCGCTTGCTGACGAAGTCCCCGGCGAACAGCGCGCCCACCAGGGCCGCCAGTCCCCCCAGCTTTCTCACCATGCCGTCCCGCCGGCCGGTGATCAGCTTCCAGACCACCACCAGCAGCAGGATCACATCCACCGCCAGAGCCCAATTCAGCTTATCCATGCTTTCCTCCCGGAGTTATTCCGCCGTCGTGCGCATCCTTTCCGCGTCATTCTAGCACGAAGGCGTCCTCCGCGCAAGAGGGAACGGTGTACATGGGGGTTAGATACTTTGCGCAGAAGGGGAGGACCCGTCCGCCGTCGTAGACATGGAGGCTGCACCGCCGGAGCCGCTCGATGTTCAGGTTCATGGCGTCCTGAAAGGCCATGGCCGAGAGGGTCAGGCTGCCGTGGCGGACGCGGTAGAGGAAGGTGTCGAAATCCATCTCCCCGGAGAGGTCCGCCGGGGGCGGCGCGATCTCCGGCCCTCTCTGCCAGTGCCGGGCCACGTATTCCCGGTTGAGGCGCGCGCTTCCCCGGCCCTTAGGCGCATGGGTGACGCCGCTGAGGGGCTTCAGACCGCCGCCGGGTTCCGGGAGGAAGCTGGCGTGGAAGCCGCAGAGGGGATGGTCGCAGCGGGAGGGCAGGAAGCTCTCCGCGGGGATGCCCGCCTGGGCGGCGATATCCGCCATGAGCTCGTCCAGGGTGTAGCGCTCCTCTCCGTCGGGGAGGCCGGGATAGCGTCCGAACCAGGAGACCGGCTGGAAATGCACCGCCCGCACCGCCGGGGCCAGGGAGGCGGCCAGGGACACCAGCGCCCCCAGATCATTGTCGTTGACGCCCCGCACCACCGTGGGCACCAGGGTCACGCCGATGCGGTTATTACCGCAGAGCCGGATGGCCTCCAGCTTCTCCCGGAGGAGGGGCTTTCCCCGAAGGGTCTCATAAATATCCTCGCGCGTCCCGTCAAATTGCAGGAAAACGATATCCAGCCCCGCTTCCGCCAGAGCCCGGACGTAGGCCGGGTCCCGCGCCAGACGAAGGCCGTTGGTGTTCACCTGGGTGTAGGCGCAGCCCGCCTCCTTTGCGTAGCGCACCAGCTCCGGCAGGTCGTCCCGGAGGGTCGGCTCCCCGCCGGAGAACTGCACCAGCGGTTTTCCGCACCGTTCCGCGATGTCCCGGAGGGCGGCTTTCAGGTCTTCCGCCGGCATGTCCGCCTCCGGGCCGCCGCCCTGGGCGAAGCAGAAGCGGCAGCGGAGGTCGCAGCGCTTCGTGACCTCCAGCAGCACGCAGCAGGAATCCGTCTCATGCTCCGGGCAGAGGCCGCAGTTCGTCGGGCAGGCTTCGCCCAGGCCCCGGGGCAGGGCCTCCGCCCCGCCGATCCACGCGTCGAAATCCAGCCTTCCCCGCCAGACGGGGACGGAAAACGCCCCGTGGGCCGGACAGCGCTTCTCCAGGCAGATCGCGCCGTCCTCTCCCCGGCGCAGGACCGCCGGGAGGTTACGCAGGCAGACCGGGCAGACCGAGCGGGTCTCCCGGATGATTTCCCCCACCATCAGCCCATCCCCATGCTTTCGGATTTGAAGATCATCAGCTCCAGCCGGTATTTTTCGGAGACGGCTTGGGCCGCGGCGGTGACGATCTCCTCCAGCTTGTCCGCCGGGCACGCGCCGCTGCCGTTGAGGAGCACGGCGACGTCCCTGCAGCGCCTTTCGAAGCGGCGGGTCACTTCGATGTCCCGATCCGTGCCGATCAGGTCCACCTTGCCGAAGTCCCCCTCCGGCTCCCAGGCCAGGAGCTTGAGATGGGGTATCTCATTGCCGGAGGTGCGGATGTCCTCCCGCACCTTCTCCGCGATCTCCATAAGGTAGGCGTTGCCGTCAAAGTCGTCGCAGCAGACCACGGCGTGATACTGGAGATAGAATTCGCTCATCTTCCCCATGGCGAAGCGGAATTCCCTGCCGCCGTAGCCGATATCCGGGCGGCGCATGGAGGCTTCGCCGTCCGTGAGGGCCTGGGAAAGGGTCTCCAGACCTTCGCCGCTGCGGGCGCTGATGGCGACGGTCTTCGCCAAAGGGTAGTGCGCCCCCAGCCAGGCGAGGTCCGCTTCCTTCTGCGCCGTGCTCAGCAGGTCGCATTTGTTCAGCACGATCAGGTCAGCCTCCATGAGTTGGGTGTCATAGAGATAGTGCAGGTCGCCGCTCGTGCCGCTGCGCAGCAGTTCGACGGTCCGGGGTTCTGCCAGCACCGTGAAGGGGGCCAGCCGGAACTTGCCGGGGAACTTCTCCGTGAGGCCGTGGTACACATGCTCCAGAGCGCCCACGCCGAAGCCGGGGATGTCGGAGACAACCAGGGCGCAGCCGTCGTCGTAATAGGCGTTGAGGCGCTCGGCCAGCTGTTCATTCACATAGCAGATGCAGTTGTCGGTGATCTCGGAGGCGTTGAGACCGCTGAGCTGGGCCAGCCGGTTGTCCGCCAGGTTGACCCCGTGGCCCAGGTCGTTGGAGATCATGGCGGCCTTGACGCGGGTTTCCGTGAAATATTTCGTCAGGGCCATCATGGTCGTGGTCTTCCCGGAGCCAAGGAAGCCGCTGAATACCGCGAATTTCTTCATGTGTGGTTTCCTCCCTGCGGCAAAGGCCGGGGCGGGGCTTCCGGTTCCGGCCGCCCCGCCCCGGCTCCGCTTCCTTTTCTTATTCGGGCAAAATCGCGCCGCCGGCCAGAAGCGCTTCCCTCAGCTCGGCATAGGGCACGTCCTGCACCCGGATGCTCTCCTTCACGGCGATGGCCGCGGCGGCGCCCGCCGCCTGGCCGAAGCACATGCAGTGGGGGATGAGGTTGAAAAACTCGCTGAATTCGTGGTCCATGGAGCAGGCCCGGCAGGCTACCAGCAGCCCCTCCACCCCCTTGGGCAGCAGGGCCCGGTAGGGGATGTAGGTGGCCGGGTGCTTCAGGCTGCTGTCTCCCCGGTCGTTGTCCGGGAAAAGGGCGATGGTGTCGCCGTAGGGCTCGTCCAGGTCCATATCCGCCTCGGTGAGGTAGTATTCCCCCACGATGCGGAGGCCGCCGGAGGTGCCCAGCTGGGGATTCGTCTGCATGATGAAGCTGTCCTCGAAGCCGGGCATGTATTTCTTCATCAGCTCCCAGCTCTTCACGGCCTTAGAGCGGGCGCTGACGTCGATATAGGTCATCTCCACCGGCTCCGTCTGGGGGAGGGAGCCGATGAGCCTGTGGACCCACACCACGCCCTTCTGGTGCTCCAGCAGCCCGCGGCAGAAGAAGGCGCTGCCGCCCTCCTGGGTGATCTTCTTCACGGCCTCCCCATATGCTTCCGGCTGCGAGGACTGGAACGCGTCGAGTTTCCCCAGGTCCACGTTGCACATCCAGTAGATCCAGCCGAACTGAGCGATGCGGGAGCCGGGGCGCATGTAGTCCACGGTCTCCGTGCCCACATAGGGCAGCAGGTCCCCGTCGCCGGTGGAATCGATGACCACCTTGCCCAGGATGGCCTGGCGGCCCGACTTGGTCTCCACCATGACGCCCTTCACGGTATTCCCTTCCATGATGGGCCCTGCGACCCAGCAGTGGAGCAGCAGCTCGACGCCGGCCTCCCGGGCCATGACGGCCAGCTCGTCCTTGCCCACCTCCGGGTCGATGACGGCGGTGTAGAGCACCACCTTTTCCCCGTCGGGATTGTTGCGGATATAGAAGTGGTTCATGTTGGCCTTGCCGTATTTTTCCACCAGGGCCTTGTCCGGCCGGCCCCAGCTCTCCTTGGGGGGATAGTCGCAGGCGCCCCGGTTTTTCAGCCGGGTGATGTATTCCTGGCAGAAGCCGCCGATGCCCTGTTTGCCGTAGATGTCCGCCAGATTGGGGATGATGTTCACCAGGCCGCCGGTAGCCATGCCGCCCAGGTGGCCGTAGCGCTCCACCAGGATGGTCCTGGCGCCCTGCCGGGCGGCGGTGATGGCCGCCGCCGTGCCGCCGGGGCCGCCGCCTACCACCACCACATCCGCCTCCCGCAGGACGGGGATCTCCCGCGCCGGCTCCGTGACGGTCTTTGTTTCCTTTGGCCCGTGATAGACAAGCTCGCCGTCGTGGGGCATGTCGTAGACGTTATGAACGTGAGGTCCGTATTCCGGCATTTCTGCTCCTCCTTATCCTTCCGATACCATCCTTGCCAGGATGGTGAACACCGCCCGGTTCCAGGTGCCCCAGAACCAGGTGCCGTCCCCGTGGATGGGGTCGATGAAGTGGCTGAAGCCCCCGTCCATGAGCCTGCACAGATAGCGGTCGATGATCATCTTGGCTTCCTGCTTCTTTCCGGCCTCCCACAGGCCCGCCAGGATGAAGAGCTGGCCCGGCCCGGAGATGGGGCCGCAGCCCATCTTCACGCCGGTGAACTCGAACACGTCGCTGTCCATCACCTCACTGGCCAGGCCGTAGGGGCTCAGCAGCTTGCCCTCCACCAGCAGGTCGGCGCACATCTTGTCGATGATGGCCTGGGGCAGGCGCTTTCCCAGCACCAGGGGGATATAGTGCATGTTGGAGCCGGAGAACACGGGTTCGTGGGTGTAGTTCTTCAGGGCCACGAAATGCTCCCCGTCCCACATTTTGTCGATCATTCTGTCCAGCAGTTCCTTACTGCGGCGGTACCATTCGTCGATCTCCGCCTGGGGCTTGCCCAGCAGTTTCGCCAGGTCGCCCTGGGCCTCAAAATTCAGCACCTCCTGGGCGCAGAGGTCCGGCGTCGCCAGGCTCAGCTGGTCGAAATAGGCCGTCACCTCGTCGAAGCCGTTCTCGTTGCCGCCCTCGAAGCCGGGCAGGCCGTCGCCGTCGTCGTCCCGGAATTCCATGAACCAGTTTGCCCATTTGCCCGCGCCGGTATAGAGCTTCTCCAGGTCCTCCCTGGGCCACTCCTTGAGCAGGTCGTGGTGGGCCATGACGTTTTTCAGAGCGAAGCCGTAGATGCCGGGCTTGAAGCTGCCGGTGGAGAGGAAGGCTTCGTCGTAGCCGTCGGCCAGCTGGCCATCCTCCCCCTGCCGCTCCAGGGGGGCGAGGAGCAGGTTGCGGCTCAGCTCCAGGTTGTCCTGCAGGGCCACGCCGTTCTGCACCAGCTGCCACTGGGAATCCATCTCCCCGGGGAACATGAGCATCATCCAGTAGGGGGTCGTCTGGGTGGGAGCCACCAGGTGGGTCCAGAGGACGTAGGCGGTGTCCTCCCGCTTTTTGGCGTAGGGCTCGATGAACCTGGGGTATTTGGCGAGGAAGTCCTCCCAGTCGGCCTGCATGTCGGCCCTGGCCTCGGCGTAACTGGGGTAAGTCTCCCTGGCCTTCACGGCGTAGGCAAATTCCTCGCAGACCATGGTGAAGGTGCCGTCGGGTCCCGGCTCGGTGGTGCCGCAGACCTCGCCGCAATTGAGCTTATACCAGTTCCAGCTGTCGGCGAAGCGGAAGGTCGAGCCCTCCAGCCCCTTGAAGAACAGAGGCCCGGCGGAACGCTGGGAGGATTCCCAGCCGCCGAATTTCCGGGGCTTTACCAGCTCATAGGCTTCCGTGTTCCGGGTCCAGAGGAGGCCCATGCCGGGGTCGCCCTGGGCCATAAGCTTCGCGCTGTCCGCCCAGGTGAAGCGCACGTTGCCGTGGCGGGTGAGGACGGTGAGCTCGCTGGCGCAGCGCTGCTGCACCGCGAAGGGCACCCGCTTGCCCTTAAAGGTGGGGTAGATGCGGAAAAGCTTGGTGCCGTCGGTCATGCGGCTGTGGGTGCGCATGCCCCGGTTGGTGGTGAGGTAGAGGGAGCCCTTGCCGTAGCGCACGTCGTCGATGCTCAGGGCCAGCCAGCAGCCCCGGCGGGAGAACATGTATTTGTCTACGGCGAAGAACTGCTCCGCGTCGCGGAAATAGGGGTCCTTCGGAGCGGGGACGCATCTGGGTTCGCTGCTCATAGAATCAACCTCCAGTTCTGATGTCATAATCAAGCAGACTGCGGGAAAAACCCGCAGTCTGCCTGTTTGGATTTCTTACTTGTTTTCCATGGTGACGTCCAGCTTCGTGGCCGGGGCGGCGATGCCCGCCTGGCCGAAGGCGGCGCTGACGTTCTGCAGCAGGTCGAAGTACACGTCCCAATAATCCGCCGTCGCGCACCAGGCGCGGAGGGTGAATTCCTGGGCGTTGTCGGCGCAGCCGGAGAAGCGGGCGAAGGGCGCCGGGTCGGCCAGCACGCCCTTGGTGCCCTCGGCAGCCTTCATCATGAGGCCCAGCACCAGATTCTGGTCGGTGCCGAAAGCGGCCTTGAAGACCAGGTCCACACGGCGGGTGTTCTCGTAGCTGAAATTCGTCACGTTGGCGTTCATCAGGCCACCGTTGGGCACGATGATGCGCTTGTTGTCCAGGGTCAGGATGTGGGTGTAGAAGACGGTGATCTCCTTGACGACGCCCTCCGCGCCGGAGGCGACGATGTAGTCCCCCACCTTGAAGGGCTTGAAGATCAGGATCATCAGGCCGCCGGCGCAGTTACTGAGCGCGCCCTGCAGGCTCAGGCCGATGGCCAGGCCGGCGGAGGCCAGCACCGTGATCACGCTGGTCATGGGGATGCCCAGCACCTGGATGATGGCGATGACGAGGAGCATGTTCAGGCCGATGCGCACCAGGCTGTGGATGAAGCTCTGCACGGTCTGGTCCA